>NZ_JBSFUU010000187.1:0-3938 GCF_053591955.1 Streptomyces sp. NPDC002845
CTGTTCGCAGCCGGGCCCAGTTCGCCCGACCCACCCACGCATGGTCTGTTTCACACCGCTTCGCGCAGATCATTTCGCTGAGAAAACGTCAGTGGCTGCTCTCGTGGACGTAGGTCTTGTGCCAGGAGCCGACCGCCGTCACAAGATCGCTGGTGCGCGTGCGGGTCTGATCCTGGAAGAGGATCTGGCTGCGCAGATTCAACTCGGCGCCGCTCGAGTTCCGTAGACGTGGAGAGTGGACGGTCACCGGTTCACCCCTTCCGAGCCGTCCGCACCCTGGTCGTCGTCTTCCGGTCGAGGAGGCGCCTCCTCCACGGGCCCCCGGTCACGCGCCCGCTCGACCAATGCCTTCAAGGCGTCATACAGGGTGTTCGTGGCCAGTCCGGCGGCGACGGAGATGGAGATCTCCGCCCAGTGGGCGTGGCGTAAGGAGTCGCGCCTGTTCTGCTGCAGGGGCGTGAGGGCGAGAGAGCACTTTCCGGCGAGGTGCTGATCCGCCTCTATTTCCCGTGCTAGCACCTTCAAGTTCGCGGCTTCGCCCCGGTATTCAAAGATCGGCATGGCGGGAGCCTACAACTGGCCTCCGGTTCCCGGATCGGGACTCGGACACCGCCGTCTTCGCTGGAGGACCGCGGTAGCGCAACGTCGGGTGAGTTCGCCCCCGGGTGGTCGTTTGAGGCCGGCGGCGACGTGGGGGGCCGGCGCCGGTATAGGCGCGGTCGGCGAGGACAGGGACGCCTTGTCGCTCACAGATCCGGATGATGTGGTGGCCCACGCCGACGCTCACTTTCCAGCAACATACGGCTGTCGTGGGTCGCTTCGGTGACTGATGGCCGGCGCGGTCCGACGCGCCCGTCGCTATCAGGCCGGCACGCGGACACAGGCGCCTGGCGTGGCCGGAGCCATGCGGCGAGCCAGGGTTCCCGGGGGATCGTTTCCGTCTCCGCTGATGCCGGGGCGGACTGCGGACCGGGGTGATAGAGATGCCGGTACGACGATCCTCACGGTCTGTGTATGACGGCCCTGAACCCGGAAAGCGGCGACGATGTTCTTCAATGGCCCCGCGCACGTGCGCACCGATGCCACGCTCTTCCCGGCCAGTACCTGCGTCCCCGTCGAGCAGGATCTGCCAGTCCTGCCGCAAGACTTGGCGCGCGCGTTGTTCATCACAGGCAGGGCCCCGTACGACCAAACCAAGCACGGGAGGTCATCGGCGTACGAGTGGTGCCACAGGGTGGCGGTCCTGCCCGCCTATCTCAGCTGGAGCGATGATCCGGTCCGTCGCATCACACGTACCGACCTCGCCCGCGAACTCGACCCCTCCGAGAAGGGCATGCTGTCCTACACCCTGGGGCAGGCCATGTGCCAGATCTTCGCCGAGAGGCAGCTATCCGTCCGGTTCTTCATGCACGTCGCCCGCTACGCCTCCGCCTACAATCTCACCTTCGCCCCCGGCCGGAGCCGGGCGGACTTCTTCGGAGAGCGGACCGTCGGCGGTTATGTCGTCGCGGAAGCCAAGGGCCGCTCAGGCCCGCTGACGAAGGAGCTGCGCGAAGCCATGGAGGAACAGAAGAGGACAGTCAAGACCATCAAGGGCGAAGTGCCGAAGATCGCATACGCGAGCGCGGTGCACTTCTCCTCCCCCCATAGCCCCATGCGTCTGACGGCGATCGACCCGGACACAGCCGACCCTCGCGCCGTAGACCTTCCCGTCGACCCGGACCTACATGTGCTGGCCTACTACACGCCGTTCCTGGACGCCTTCGCCCATCAGGAACCGCTCACTCTGGGCGACTACGTCGTGGCTGGCTTCGCGGCGCTCGGCGTGACGCTCGGGGTCTTGGCGCCGGTGCTGCAGCGTGTGGAACGGGCGGCTCGACGCAACGAAGTCGCGGGCCTTCGCGACGACATCCTGGGCTTGCTCGCCCGCCACCGGCCTCGCCAGGAGCGCACGCTCTACATCGACGGCACTCTTTTCGCGGCAGACTGGACGGTTCCTGAGGACCGGCGCCGCCCGGGCCGTCGGGACAGCGAGGTGCTCCCCGACTTCCTGCACGAGGCGTTCCGTAGCATGAACGAGGAGGACGACTGGCGAGTGGCGTCTGTGGAGGAGGGGGACCTCGACTGGCGGGATCTGTCCCCTGCCAGGGGCTACATGCCGGGAATCCTCCCCCCAGGGTGATGTCCTCGAGGGCTGAGGCATGGACGGCCGCCGGGCACCCTACGGCCGCTGCAGATTCACCGCCGCGGTGTGGACGCCGCCGAGGGCCTGTCAGGCGCTGTCCCGGTCCACGCGCTGTGTAGATCGGCTTGTCCCCGTCGGTCCGGCGACACGAGTTTCGCCGGGCAGCCCAACGTGGTAACTCCACCAGGTCGATGCGAATGTCGACGATGGTGGTGTGGCCTGTCCGGGGCGACGATAGAGCCTCCCCGGTTGCACCGAGGGCGCCGAGAGTGGTGCCGATTTCCCAGAGGATCCCCGACCGACGTCACCGCTCACCAGCGAGGTCGAGATCCCCCTTGCTCGTCTCGGCCGCACAAGGTGCGGGGCTTGCGCCGGGGCCGGCCCCGCTTGCCCCGCACCGGCGGCAGGCCGTCGACCAGCGGCAGGAGCTGCGTGATGTCGTTTCGGTGCCCGGCCGTCAACTACACCCGCAGCGGGGTGCCGTGCGCGTCGGTCAGCACGTGGTGCTCCGAGCCCAGCCGTCCACGGTCAACCAGGCTCGGACCGACTTTTGGGGCTGCTTCGCCCCCGCTTGGCCTGCACGTGCAAGGCGTCAACGGGGACGCAGGAGAAGTCCAGGCGGTCCACCGCCCGCAGCCGGTCCAGCAGCACGCGTTGGAGTTCTTCCCTGCAGCGTCTTGCGGTCATCGATCCGCTTGCGCCCCGGGTGCCGGAACCGTCGTTCATGCTTCGGCAGCAACGGCTCGATCACCGCCCACAGCTCGTCACTGACCTCCCACGGCTTCCGCCGTGCCACGGTCACCCCCAAGCAGCACGGGATCACATACCTCTCCACCGTGCCACATGAAGATCATTCTGCAAGGACCCCTAAGAGCCCGCCGCAGCAGGCCGCTCTCCAGCGCACGCAATCGACCTGCGGCTCACTCACTTCGGCGCCTCCGGCAGCGCCGGCACCGTCGAGATGGACTGGATGGTGGACTCCCACTCCCCGGTCCGCGTGTTCTTGAACCGAAGATGCAGCACCTCGAACTCGTCCGGCACCCAGTCGAACTCGCCGACCTCATCCTGGTCGAAAACCTGGTGTTCCGCGAACAGCTTGGCCAGCTCGATGTCCGTGGACGCCTGCATGATGAACTTGCCGACCTTAACGACGTGCATCACCGGACGACCCTGCGCCTCCGCCTCCCGGACGCTCTCCCAGAACGGCTCGTACCTCCTGGCCGACTTGGTCATCCCAACCCACTCGTCGCGCCTGATCTCGCTCACTTCGGCCCCTCCAGCCTGCTCGTCGTCACCGGCGTCCAGCTCTGCACATACTTCACCTTCGGCGCCTTCGCGACCGCCAGGCGGTTGGCCTCCTGCACGGACTCCGCTTCCGCCTCGACGCGCAGCGCCGCGTGACCGTGCAGAGCCACCGTATATCTCGCCATTACCTCAACCCCTCCGCCTCAGGACCATGACCACGCTGTAGAGAACGCACAGCCCCAGACTCATCCTGAACGCCGTTGGCGCGAGGAGCAGCCGAGCCTGGCAGTCGGGCGGGCCTTCTGCGCGGGAGCATCCCCGCACCCGCGGGAATGCTCCCATCTCGGCCTGCATGCCAGGCAGGCGCAGCCATCTGCTCCCCACACCCGATGTACAGCAGCCTCGTCCTCGAATGTCGCCGTTCCGTGAACCGTGACCCCCTATCGGTCGATGAAAAGTGACCCCTTCCGTGATCGAGTGATCAGTCTGGCTCCATGGGAGTCAGGTG
>NZ_JBSFUU010000188.1:0-3908 GCF_053591955.1 Streptomyces sp. NPDC002845
GGCAGAGCTGATCGACGGCTGCCTCACCGAGACCGGATTACTCATGGGCGCCGGATGATCTACCGGCCCGCCACTGCGAGTTCAACCTCAGTACCAGGAGGCCCTGCCTTCATGCGCGTACCGCCGGAAGATCACCCGACCAGGAACGCCGTTCGATCCACACGTTCCAAGATCGGTTGAGATACGGCTTCTCAGACGCCCGCTTCCACCAGGTCGTCGGTATGGAAGGTGCGGCGGTAGGAGGCGGGTGAGACACCGAAGGCGGTGCGCATGTGGGCGCGCAGGGAGTTGGCGGAGCCGAAGCCACAGCGGTGGGCGACCAGGTCGATGGACTGGTCGGTGGTCTCCAGCAACTGCTTGGCCAGTTCCAGGCGTTGCGCGGTGAGCCACTGCACGGGGGTCATGCCGACCTCGTCGCGGAAGCGGCGGGTGAAGGAGCGCAGGCTCATCCGGGCGTGTTCGGCCAGGCGGTTCAGGGAGAGGGGTTCGCCGAGGTGTTCCAGGGCCCAGGCGCGGGTGGCGGTGGTGGTGGCGACGGTGGGTTCGGGCACCGGGCGGTCGATGTACTGGGCCTGGCCGCCGTCCCGCCAGGGCGGGACGACGCACATGCGGGCGGCGCGGTTGGCGGCGGCGGCGCCGTGGTCGCGGCGGATCATGTGCAGGCACAGGTCGACGCCGGCGGCGACGCCCGCGGAGGTCAGGACGTCGCCGTCGTCGACGAAGAGGACCTCCTCGTCGACCTTGACGCGGGGGTAGGCGCGGCGGAACTCGGGGGCGAGGTGCCAGTGGGTGGTGGCGGGCCGGCCGTCGAGGAGGCCCGCGGCGGCCAGGACGTAGGAGCCGGTGCAGATGGACACCAGGCGGGTGCCGGGCCGGATGCCGGCGATGGCCGCGGTGACCTCGGGCGGCAGCGGGCCGCCGCGGCCCAGCTCGGGCATGGCGTGCGTGGGCGGGACGATCACGGTGTCCGCGGCGGCCAGGGCCTCGGGACCGGCCGCGGGCTGCACGGTGAACCCGGCGTCGCTGAGGACCGGGGCGCCGTCGGCGGTGCAGACGGTGACCTCGTACAGCGGGCGTGAGCCGGCGTCCAGGACGCTGCCGAAGACGCGGGAGGGGATGCCGAGTTCGAAGGGCGGGACGCCGGGCAGGGCGAGGACGGCGATGCGGTGCCGCCCGGCCGCGTCGGCGCTCGGGTCAAGGCGGGGGTCGGTGCACGGCCACTGCATCTCGCTCATGGCCAGATCCTGTCACATAGTGGCCAGACGGCCAACACCATGGTGGGGGCGGGTGCCGGATCGTGGACTGCGTCGCGCCGGGAAGGGCCCGGGCGGCCGGTATCCGATCAAGACGGAAAAGAGTGAGGCGGACAGCATGCGTGCGGTGGTCGTGGAGCAGTGGGGCGGACCGGAGGTGCTCGTGGAGCGTGAGGTCGCCCGGCCCGAGCCGGGACTGAACGAGGTCCTGGTGCGGGTCCACGCGGCCGGTGTGAACCCGGTGGACTTCAAGACCCGGGCCAGCGGGGCCCTGATCGAGTGGGGCGAGGTCCCGGCGGTCGGCTGGGACGTCTCCGGCACCGTGGAGGCCGTCGGACCGGGCGTGGGGATGTTCCGCCCCGGGGACGAGGTGTACGGCATGCCGCTGTTCCCGCGGCAGGCCGGCGCCTACGCCGAGTACGTCGTCGCCCCGGCCCGCCACCTCGCGCCCAAGCCGGCGAACCTCACCCACGTGCAGGCGGCGGCGCTGCCGCTGGCCGCGCTGACCGCCTGGCAGGCCCTGGTGGACACCGCCGGGGTGCGCGCCGGTGAGCGGGTGCTGGTGCACGCGGCGGCCGGCGGGGTCGGCCACCTGGCCGTGCAGATCGCCAAGGCCCGCGGCGCGTACGTCATCGGCACGGCCAGCGCCGGCAAGCACAACCTGCTGCGGCAGCTGGGCGCGGACGAGGTGATCGACTACCGCACGGTCCGCTTCGAGGACGCCGTCGGGGACGTGGACGTGGTGCTGGACGGGCTCGGCGGCCAGAACGCCGAGCGGTCCCTGACGGTGCTGCGCCCGGGCGGCCGGCTGATCACCCTGCCCGGCCCCGACGACGTCCCCGCCGACGTCCCCGGCCACGTGCGGGCGGTGTGGATGCTGGTCGAGCCCGACCACCTGGGTCTGCGCGAGATCGCCGCCCTGGCCGAGCGGGGCGCGCTCACGCCCGTGGTCGAGACCGTCGTCCCGCTGGCCGAGGCCGCGAAGGCGCACGAGATCGGCGAGCAGGGCCGCACCACCGGGAAGATCGTCCTGAGCGTCGCCTGACGCCGGCCGCCCCGGCCGGGTCGGCTGCGGGCAGGTGGAGCGGGACTGGAGCCCCGGGACCGACCGGTCCCGGGGCTCCGGGCGCGGCCGAACGGGACGGGACGGACCTGCGGGCACGGCCGGACAGGACGGAACTGCGGCTCGGGGCTTCGGAGGGGGCGGGGCTGCGGCTCGCGGGGGTGCTTCGGTGACGGCCGGGGCGGCGGCTCGCACGGGGGCGGAGGCAGGGCTGCGGCTCGCGCCGGAGGGGTGTCTTCGGTGGTGGCCGGGGCCTGCTGCTGCCGGCGGGTGCTCGCGGCCGGTATGTGGCACCGGGGAGGGCGCGTTGCGGGCCCAGGACGCCCTCGGTGCCGAGGACGGCGGCCTCGTCGGCCGCCCGTCAGCGGCACCCGCCCGCCGGACCGCCTCGGACCGCCTCGACCCGCGATGCGGCCACGCCGCTCCCCCGCTCCTCCACCGCGGTCCGCCCCGCCTGCCGGTAGCCCGCCGGAACCGAAGTTATGGACAGGGTTTGCGGCTGTCCGTTGTCCGCACTGCCGGACTGGATGTTCTTGCCGAATTGCGCGGCGCGGATCGCGGCGACGTACCCGCTCGAGCCGGCACCGAGGACGATGACGTCGTAGTGCGCGCTCATGACGTGCCCCCTTTCCAGGGTGTTCGATGGTTGGCTCGTGGAGCGAGTGGTCATGTGGCGCGGTGGTGGGGCGTCAGGGTGGCGTGGATCTGGTCGCGGATGTCGGCGAGGACGGCTTCGTCGCTGCGGTGCAGGTACAGGGTGGCGGTGGTGCTGATGTGGATGATCGCGGTGATCACCCGCGCCAGCGTCGCCGCGTCGGCGGCATCGATGTACTCGTCGCGGGTGAGCAGGCCGGTGACGCCGTCCTCGAGACGGCCGGCAAGGGCTAGACCCGCTTGCCGGTAGGGCTCGGCCGGGTCGCCGAAGACGAGTTCGCGCAGGTATGCGCGGCCGTTTCTCAGTGTGCTCCCTCAGGCACTCCACCACGGGACGGAGGAGAGCGATGACCGGCTCCAGCGCGCCCTGTCCGACGGTGGCGTTCGCGGCCGCGAGGCCGACGTCGATGGCGGCGGCGAACTTCTCGTTCTGCACCATGATCAGCAACTCGGCCTTCGTGGACGCGTACAGGTAAAGAGTGCCGTTCGCGACGTCGGCCCGGTGGGCGATCTGCTGTGTCGTGACCCCGCTGACGCCGTGTTCGGCGAACAGTTCGCGGGCTGCGGTCATGATGCGCTCGCGCTTGGCCTGTTTGGCCCGCTCGCGGCGCCCGATCGGCATGTGGCCGCGTCCCATGGGACCTCCCTTGAAAATAATCCTGAGCAGACTCATAGTTGAGTGCAATCGGATTGATGGAGTGAGGCGAGGCCCCATGTCACGCCGAATTGGCTGATCTGGCCTCACGCCTGGATAAACAGGATGAAGACAAGGAGTGGCGCCCCATGCGAGCGTTCGTCGTCGCCAAGTACAAGGAGCCGCTGCAGGAGGCGGACGTCCCCGAGCCCACCGTGGGGGAGCACGACGTGCTCGTCCGGGTGGAGGCCGCCGGACTGAACCCGCTGGATGAGAAGATCCGCGCCGGTGAGTTCAAGCAGAT
>NZ_JBSFUU010000189.1:0-3618 GCF_053591955.1 Streptomyces sp. NPDC002845
TCGGGGTGAAGCTCACCGAGCTCCGCCCCGAGCAGGCCGCGTACATCGGCGTCGACGTCGAGGGCCCGTACAAGCCCGACCACTACCGCTACTGATCACGTACGACGCCAGGGTGCGCAAGCCGGTCGGAGCGACCGGTACCTGTCGGTTCCGGCCCGGCACACGCGCGCCCGTGGCGCGGTACGTGCTGAGCACGTCGGTGCGCTGACGCACTCTCGCAGCAGCTCCCAGGCAGGCCCCCGCACCCCCGTGCCGGGGGCCTGCCTGTTCGGCCCATGGCCCGCCCGTCGGCCGGACCAGCCCGTCAAGACCCAGGACCCCCATGCCCCGCGGCCGATATTCGCTTCACGACCCGCACGATCACACCCTCCTTGCCGAAGAACACTTCCAGTGCGCGCCCGGCCCTTCCGGCTGGCGCTACGTCTCCCAACTGACCACCCCTTCCGGCGACCACGCCGGCTCCGTCGACCTCACCCTTGACGAACTCGGCCGCCCCATCCGCCTCGAACTCCACGCCGCGAGCTGGCAGGTCCGCGGCGCCGCCCTCGACGGCGTCACCTGGGTCCGCACCGACCCCACCGGCACCCATGCCACCGAAGGCAATGTCCGCGCTCACGCCTTCACCGGCACCTCCCCGGCGTTCCTCATCGCCACCGCCCGTCTCCTGCGCCTCACCCCCTCCGCGTCCGCGACCCGCGTACGCCTCGTCGCCTTCACCGACCCGGTCCTCGCCCCGCGCACCGTGGACCAGTCCTGGGCCTTGCTCGCAAGAGAAGCACACGCCACTGACAACGGCCCTCTGAGCGTGGAGGAATACCAGGTCACAGCCCTGGACACGGGCGAGCAGCACACCGTGCACATCTCCGGCGACGTGGTCCTCGCGGCGCCCGGCATCGAGCTGGAGCAACTGGAATCGCCCCCGTCCGTGTTCGGCTGACGGGTTCGGGTGCGACGGGCGGGGGAGCACGACAAACCGCCGCAGGGCTGGTCCAGCGGCGGTTCGGCAGGGGATGGACGTACAGGGATGGAGGTATGACGTATTAAGCGGGCGGCGCGAATCCGGTCGTGGGGCGCTCGTCCCGCTGGTCCTCCGGCGGAGCGACCCGAGGCGCGGGCGCTTGTGCTCCAGGCTGACCCGCGGCCGGTGCCTGCGCCGCAGCCTCCGAGGGCGGTGCGTACGACGGTGTCGCCGGAGCCGGTGGAACCGCCGCTCCACTCCGATCCGGAGGCGGAACCGCCTGGCCCCTTGCCGGAACTCCGGTCATGGGCGCGCCGCCCGCAGCGGCAGCCGGGTCGCCATTCGGCGCTGCGGCCCAACCCCCGAACGCCCGCCGAGCCTCCCGCGCCTGCCGCTCGTGGACCACGGCCGCCAGAAACGCGGCCGCCGGAACCCCCTGCGGCGCCGGAGCCCCCGTATGCGCCACGAGATCGGTGGCGAGACGTTCCGCCATCGCCTGGCCGACCTGCGGATCCAACTGCCGCATCCGCGTCAGGTACTGCCGGATGGCCAGCCACAGCCCGTCCGGAACCGCGGACAGGTCGAGCCCCGAGAACCGCCCGGCGAGCCAGGGCGGAGGCGGAGGCAGAAAGGCCGCATGCCCGGCCGGCACCCGTTCCCGTACGACGAGCGTCCCCGCGAACACATCACCGAGCCGCCGACCCCGCGCCGACACGAGCGAGGCGATACACGCGATCACCCCGAGCGTCATCAGAATCTCGACCACTCCGACCGCGCCCCGTACCAGTGCGTGCCGGAACCGGATCGGCCCCCCGTCGTCCCGCACCACCCGTAGTCCGAGCGCCGCCTTCCCCAGCGAGCGCCCATGACTGAGCGTCTCCACCGCGATCGGCCCGCCCACCAGCAGAAGCAGAAAGCTCGCGATCGATATCGCCGTCTGCGCCGCCTCGTCCAGGGAGGCCGTCGAGATGACCAGGACCATGCTTACGGCGATGTAGGCAACCACGGCCACGATCAGATCGAGCAGCACGGCCAGCGCCCGGCTCGGCAGCTTCGCGGGGCGCAGCTCCAGCGCCACCGCCTCGCCCGTCACTAGCTCACTCACTTCGTGTTCCTTCCCCTGACCTGCCCCGTGAACGGCCAGTCTGCCAAGCTGAGGGCACATCGCGCCGCAGTACGACAAGCTGACACGCAGTACGACAGGACGAGGAGCAGCAAACCAGATGGACCTCGACGTCTTCGTGTCCGCCCATCGCGCCGAGTGGGACCGCCTCGACGCCCTGCTCCGCCGCCAGCGGCGCCTCAACGGCACGGAGGTCGACGAACTCGTCGCGCTCTACCAACGCACAGCCACCCACCTGTCGCTGATCCAGTCCAGCGCCCCGGATCCCCAGCTCACCGGCCGCCTCAGCCAACTCGTGGCACGCGCGCGTAGCGCCGTGGCAGGAACCCGCCGCGCCTCCTGGCGCGACGTGACACGCTTCCTTGCGTACGGCTTCCCCGCCGCGGTCTACCGCTCACGCCACTGGTGGGTACCCACCGCCCTTCTCTCGACCCTCGTGGCCGCACTCCTGGGGTGGTGGATCGGCACGCACCCGGAGATCCAGGCCTCGATCGCGGCCCCCGACGAACTGCGCGAGCTCACCCGCCCCGGCGGCCAGTACGAGACGTACTACTCCAGCCACCCCGCAGCCTCATTCGCCGCCCAGGTGTGGACCAACAACGCCCAGGCGGCCGCGATGTGCCTGGTCCTGGGCATTTTCCTGGGCCTCCCGGTCCTCTGGATCCTCCTCCTGAACATGCTCAACCTGGGCGTGGGCATCGGCCTCATGTCGTCGGCCGGCCGTCTCGACGTCTTTCTGGGGCTGATCCTCCCGCACGGCCTCCTGGAACTGACCGCTGTCTTCGTAGCGGCCGGGACGGGCCTGCGCCTCGGCTGGACGCTCATCGACCCCGGCCCACGCACCCGCCGCTCGGCCCTCGCCGAGGAGGGTCGAGCCGCCCTGGGCATGGCGATGGGCCTGGCCCTGGTCCTCTTCGTCTCCGGCGTCATCGAAGGCTTCGTCACCCCGTCCGGCCTGCCCACCTGGGCTCGCATAGCCATCGGCATCGCCGCGGAGCTGGCCTTCCTCGCGTACGTCTACGTCCTCGGCAGCCGCGCCGTACGCGCCGGCGACACGGGCGACGTCGAGGAACACGAGCGCAGCGCCGCTGTCCCCACAGCGGCCTGATCGCCGTTGTGGTTACTCCTTGGTAGCCCTTGATGTGCGGGCACCCCCGTGGAGCTGTTAGTCTCCTCTTCGCCCCACCGGAGCCGTTGACACGGAGCAGGTGAGGAGGTAGATTTACACAGTTGCCTAGAACGGACGTGTACTGCTGGCAACGGTGAGTGTCTGTCTGCTTCTCGGGATGTTGATCCCGAAGAAGCCCCTTCCGATGATTCAGAAACGAGCGCCGGTCAGTCCGGCCCAAAACTTCTGATAAAGTTGGAGCCGCCGGAAAGGGAAACGCGAAAGCGGGAACCTGGAAAGCGGAATCCCATCGACAGGGAATCGGATCGGAAAACGGATCTGATAGAGTCGGAAACGCAAGACCGGAGGGAAGCGCCCGGAGGAAAGCCGCGAGAGTGAGTCTCTCGGGTGAGTACGAAGGAAGCGTTC
>NZ_JBSFUU010000190.1:0-3429 GCF_053591955.1 Streptomyces sp. NPDC002845
ACGGATTCCCGACCGAACCCCGTGCCGCGTAGCGGCACAGCAGCAAGTCGAGAAGGCCAGAATCCTCGGGCTTCAGCCCGAGGTGCAAGTCAAGTCCCCGCCAACACCGCCTTCCCGCACGGACTTCGCGAGCGGGCCGACCGACACGGCACCCTGCTGATCCTCGACCAGATCCAGACCGGCGCCGACCGCACCGGCCGCTTCCGGGGACACGAGCACATCGGCCTCCGCCCCGACATCCTCATCACCACCAAGGACCTGGCTGGCGGCTTTCCCGCTGTCCGGCATCGCCGCCCCGCCCGCCCTGACGCGCAAAGCCCTGCCGTGCTCACAGGGCGGCACGTACGGCGGCAACGCTCTCGTCGAGCGGCCGACGCCGATGTCGACCTCCTGCCGAACATTCTGTATGGACTGCTGGCCATGGCCGTGCTGATCGCCGTACTGGGTGTCGTCAACACCCTCGTCCTGTCCGTCCGGGAACGCTCCCGCTGTCCGTCCGGGACCGCTCCCGCGAGATCGGCATGCTGCGGGCCGTCGGTCGCGGCCAGGCCGAGACCAGGCGGATGATCCGGTGGGAGGCCCTGCTGATCTCCCTATACTCGGCGCCGTGCTCGGCATCGGGACCGGCATCTTCCTCGGCTGGGCGGTCGGGATCTTCGCCCAGGGGACCATCACCGGCTACGAGATGGTCGTGCCCTGGGAGCGGATCGCCCTCTTCCTGGCGCTGGCCGGCGGTGTCGGAGCGCTCGCCGCGATCTGGCCCGCCCGCCGGGCCGCGGGCCTGAACATCCTGACCGCGGTCAAGGCCGAGTAGCGGAGGGTCCGGGCCTACGCCTTTCGGATGCGGTGAACCGTGTCACCGTGCGGGACGTACGGACTGGCGGACGGACGCGTCGACGGTACGGAACAGGGAGGGGGACCGGTGTCATGGATGGTGTTCCCGCGACGGAGGCCTCGTTCGGCAGAGGAGAGCGCATGGCGTCCAGAGAGGACTTCGCCTCCGAGCCCGGCGAGGATTTCTTCCCCGAGCACGAAGAGCATTTCGTCTCAGAGCAGGCCGAGCCGAGGGAACAGGAAGCAGGAGGTGCGGCGCCCTCGACCGACGAACTGCTGGCGTTGCACGGCAAACCAGTCCTGGACTACGCGGCGCTGTGCACCGGGCCGAGCCCGGGCGCCGCGGAGCGGCTCGCCGGGCAGGCCTTCCGCGACACCTACGGCGACGCGGCGTCGCACGCCGGCGCCGACTTCCCGTGGCGTCCGCGGCTCCTCACGGCGGTCCTCGATGCCGCCCGGGAATGGAGTGCCGACGACAGGAACTCGTTACTCCAGCCGGACCTGCGGGACGGCGCAACCCGTCCCGCGCGCCGGGGAGTGTCCGCCACGGGCCGCGGGACCGGCGGCAGAAGCCTGCTCCTGCGTGCCTACCGGAACCTGCCGGACCGTGCCCAGGTACTGCTGTGGCACACCGAGGTCGAGGCGGAGCCCATCGAGGCGGTGGCGTCCCTGCTCGACGCCGAGCCCTCCCTGCTGAACCCGGCGCGCGCCGGCACCCTGCTGCGTGACGAGTGCGTGCGGGCCCACCTCGACCGCGCGCCCGACGAGTGCTGCCGCCGCTACAACCGGCTCATCGACGTCCACGCCCGCCCCAGGTCCGGCGAGACCCCGGCGGAGGTGCTCGAACACCTCGACGGCTGCGCCTACTGCGGGGCGACGGTGGACCAGCTGGATCAGTCCCCGGACCGGCTCCCCGCCCTGCTCGCCGAGGCCGTCCTGGGGTTCCGCGCGGCGGAGTACCTCGCGACCCGGCCCGCCCGCCAGGCGGTCACGTCGACACGTGCGCGGTCGGAGTCCGTCCAGGAGCACGCGGGCGGCGCGGCCGAGCGCACACCGCGGCCGCGCCGCCGGTTGCCGTTGCTCGGCGCCATGGGTGTGGTGCTGCTCGGGGTGATCGCGGCGACCCCGATGGCCATCAGCGGAACCGGTGACGACGCGGAGGAGGCGGGCGGTCCGGCGCCCGCGCCCACGCGGAACCCCTCCGCCTCCGCCACCGGATCGTCCACCACTCCCACTCGGTCACCGGGCACCTCCACCGCGCCCGGCGCGGGCGATGCCCTGGTCACGCGGCTGCGGAACTTCAGGACCGGGATGTGCATCGACGTGGTCGATTCCACCACGGTGGAGGGCGCGCCCGCGGTGACGAGGGAGTGCGGCGGAGCGGCGACGCAGGTGTGGCGGCTGGAGGACGGCGGACGGCTGCGCAGTCAGGCGGCGCCGGGACTGTGTCTGCACGCCGAGCCGGCCGGCACCCTCGCCCTGCGCCCGTGCGGCGCCGCGAAGGGCCCGGACGGTGAGGAGTCCGACGACACACGCTACGCCCTGGCGGCCGACGGCCTGCTCACCCTCGCCGCGAAGCCCGGCATCGCCGTCACTCCGGATCGCCGGAGGGTGGGTTCGGTCATCCTTCTGGAGCCCGTCCCGCAGGACAGGATCCGCAGGTCCCAGCGCTGGCGCATCGACGACGCGTCCGCACCCGGCACCCCACCGGCGCAGACGGTCCGGGACGCTCCGGCCGCCGGATGAGGCCGCAGCCCCGGGCCGGCTCCACCCGCACACGGGGAACCCCCGAGCCGTGGAGTGCGTGTGGGTGATGCGGGTCAGGCGCGGATCGCGGGGATCGAAACACGCCCAGTCCGACGGACGGCCGGTCCTGACGAACGAGATCAGGGCGTCCGCCGACCGGTCCGCCACCGCCGTGCCGTCCGGATCGGCGGCCGGGCCGATGTCGCCGAACCAGTAGGCGGTGCCCGAGCCGTGCCCGGTCGGCCTGTGTACGCCCACTCGTAGAGGTGCGCCGGGGAGCGGAGCCGGCCGCGGTCTGGGCCTCGGCCCGGCTCAGCATCTGCCGGGCGAACTCCCCGGCGTTGTCGGCCGCAGTGCCCGCCGCCTCGGCCTGGGCGTCCTCGTCCGCCGGGAACAACTCAAAGACCTCGTCCGCGAGATCACCGCGGACCATCCGCAGCCGGGCCCGGTAGGCGGCCATGCTGCGCACCCTGGCGAGGGCGCTCACCATCTCGTCGCGGGTGCAGCCGACGAGGATCGGTACGTCGCTCTGCCGATCGGTGAGGAAGATCTCGCGCGGGGTCTCCGACAGCACGTACCCGTCCACGCCCACGGGGGAAGTACAGGCCCGGACCGCCGACGTGCGCCAGCAGCGTGATGGGACCGGCGCCCGCAGCCCGGCCGGCGAACCGGCCCCGGTGCGCGCCAGGATGAAGACGGCGCACACGGCGGCGGCCACCAGGCAGGCCGTGGCGGTGAGCAGGAGCCCGGCGTTTTGACTTGCACCTCGGGCTGAAGCCCGAGGATTCTGGCCTTCTCGACTTGCTGCTGTGCCGCTACGCGGCACGGGGTTCGGTCGGGAATCCGTGG
>NZ_JBSFUU010000191.1:0-3426 GCF_053591955.1 Streptomyces sp. NPDC002845
CAACTCCCTCGCCGACTACCTCACCAAAATCAACCCGCCGACCACTGAAACCTGAAGCAGACTTAGTCTCGTGATTTCTGGCGCAGGGCACTAGTGCCGTATCAGGCAACGTTTGCCCTGTAACCGCCTGGGGTGTCATGTGGTGCTGAGTGGTGCGCTCTCCTCAGCGTCGAGCTGGTGGTCCGCCCAGACGTAGCTTTCGGGAAGCAGGTCGGTGACGGGCACCAGCCGGAGGCCGTCGTTTGTCCCGACGATGACCTTGAGGGCTGGGAAGTAGTCAAGAAGGACCTGGCGGCAGCGGCCGCATGGGGGCACGACGCCTCGGTCGCGGTCGCCCACGGCGACGATGATGTCCAGGTCATAGGCGCCCTGGGCGGCAGCGGCGCCTATGAGCACCAGCTCCGCGCAGGAGCCTCCGGTGAAGTGATAGGCGTTCACCGCGGTGATGATCCGGCCGTCTCGGGCGCGGGCCGCAGCCGCCATGGTGTGGTTGTCGCCCCGGCAGCGTGTGGCCGCGACGTGTGCCGCTGCCCGGATCAGTTCGTGGTCGACACGGTCGGTCTGTGTGGTCATCTTCTCTGCCTTCTTGCACGGTCAGGCGACGTTGGCCTTGTCGACGACGGCGCGTAGGCGCCGGTCGTCGGCGTGGCGGTTTCGCCAGATGATGTAGCGGCGGATCATGCTGCCCTGTTCCTTGTGGCTGGCGTGGTCGGTGCCGTCGAGGGTGAAGTAGCGCAGGGCGGTGAACTGGGCTTCGATGCGGTTGAGCCAGGAGCTGTTGGTGGGGGTGTAGGCGATCTCGACGTTGTTCGCTGCCGCCCAGGTGCTGACCCGCTGGCACTTCTTCGTGGTCAGGTGCGGGGAGAAGTTGTCACAGACGATCGCGATACGGACCACGGGCGGGTAGAGGGTTTCGCAGGTAGCGGCAGAATTCCAGGAACTAGGTGCGCTTCTTGACCGGCTTGATGTGGCCGTAGAGCTTGTCCTTGGCCAGGTCCAGGGCGGCGAACAGATGGCGTACTCCGCCGTAGCGGTTGTAGGTCGCCCGCCGCCTACGGCGGGGTTCGCGGTCGGGGTCCTTGTGCTTGCCAGAGCGTTCGGCCCACTGCCGGCCCGGGTGGGGCATCAGGTTGAGCGGCCCGAACTCGTCCATGCAGAAGACGACTTCGGGCTCGCCCTCCTCAGGTATGACCTCGCCGTCAGCGATCGCGTAGAGGTGTTCGACGCGGGCCTTCTTGGCCGCGTAGTCGGGGTCGCGGGAGGTCTTCCAGGTCTTCAGGCGTTGAAAGGAGACGCCCTCCTCGCGGAGCAGGATGCGCAGGCCCTCGTGGCTGATGTCGTCGACCACCCCCTCAGCGACCAGGAAGTCCGCCAGCTTGGTCAGGCTCCAGGTCGAAAAGGGCAGGTCGTGTTCGGTCGGCTTGGACTTCGCGATCTTCTTGATCTCGCGCCGCTCGGGCAGGGTGAAGGTCCTGGGCCGGCCGCCCTTGTACTTCGGATACAGGGAGTTGAAGCCGTCGGTGTTGAACTCGACTTTCGTCGTTCTGACCAACCGTCATGCCAAGCCTGCGCTGGCTGTGGCCCATGCTTCCTGGACGGTGCGGATTTCGGTATCCGTGGGCTGACCGGCGTCGATGGGCATAAATCGGGCCGCGATGATCGTCCGGCGGAGCTTGGCGACCATGTCGGAGAACGCCGGGTGCGCCTTGGTGGTGTACCACGGGGCCCGTGCCCGGTGCTCGGCCGCGTCCTGGGGGTGGTGGCCGTGCAGCGTGTACCAGATGACGGTGAGGGTGTAGCAGTACAGGCCGAACGGCACGGTGCGCTCGACCGCGCGCCGGGTGCGGCTGCGTGCCTGACCCACGCCGAGCATCTCGCGTGCCTCGGCGAAGGTCACCTCGATCGACCACCGCGCGGCATAACGGGTCACTAGATCGGTGCCCTTGGCGGTCAGGTCGGTGGTGACCAGGGCCAGGTCGTAGCCGGTGTCGGTGTCGTCGTCCCGCAGCAGGACGACACGGACAGTGCGGGTGTACAACGAGCCGTACCACAGGCATACGGTCTCGGCCAGGTACACCTGCTCGGTGCGGCCGTAGCGGGTGACGGCCTGCGGGGTGAAGGCCGCCGTGGCGGCCAGCTCGGCGGGGGTGCCCAGGCGTTCGCCTTTCAGACGGGGCCGTCCGCGGCGGCCGGTGGGCGGCGGGGCGAGGTTGTAGAGGACGGCGGAGGCCGGCAGCCGGGTGGTGAGCGTGACGCGGCCGGGCAGGTCACGCAGTGCACGTCCGTGGTAGGCGGCATCGGCGACGACGTCGATACGCCGGGCGTAGTGGCAGGCGGCCAGGAAGCGGATCATGGAGGCGGCCAGCTCGACCTTGGTGGGTCCCTGCCTGGGGCGGTGCAGCCGGGCGGCGACGGGCAGGCACAGAGGCCGGGTGAGGAACGGCAGATCCACGATGAGGCCGAGGACGACGAAGCAGGTGCCGTAGCCGATGCCGTCGCGGCCGGTGGCGGAGCCGTCGTGCTGCCAGCATGCGCCGAAGACCTTCTTCCCCCGGCGCTTGAACAGCGTGTCGTCCACCGCGACCGTCAGCGGGGCACCGTCCGGGACCAGGTGGCGCACCACCAGGTGGGACAGCGCCGCACCGAGCGTCTGTGCATCCCAGCTCGCGCGGGCGAAGAAGGCGTGCGCACGGTCGTGGGACCAGTGCCGGGTCAAGTTCGCGCCCAGCAGCATCCCGGTGACGGTGCCCCGGCCGGTGTTCGCGATCAAGCCGGTGACCAGCGCGGCGAAGGTGGTGGAGCCGGGATATGTGAAACAGCCGCGCAAAGAACCCAGCACGGCGAGCAGGGACGCGGGTACGGTCGCATCCGGAAGCATCGGCGGACCCCTTCTTCGGGAGGCGGTGTAAGCACCGCCGATGCTTCTCTGCTGCCTGCCTCCCGGTCGGGTCGACGGCCACACATCACCCGCGCGAGCGACCTGCCTGACGGTTGGTCAGAACGGCGAAAGTCGAGGTTGAAGTTGTGGATCACATCCCGGACCCGGTCCGCGCTGGTGAACGTCACTTCGGCGATCTTCGCCACCGGCATGCCCTGGGCGGACAGCAGGACCATCTGGGCCCGCCGCCAGGTCACCACTGACCCGGTGCCCCTGCGGATGATCCGCAGCAGCCGCCTGCCTTCGTCATCGTCGATCTCGCGTACACGTACTCGTTCTGCCACCCGGACAGGGTGACGGCCACGCGCCGCCCGGCACAGCACCGGGACGGCGCGTCACATCACAACAGGGCAAACGTTGCCTGATACGGCACTAGTGTGATGCGCCGGAAATGACGAGACTAAGTCTGTAGGCTGTTTTCATGGCGTCTCGGGGTCCTCGTGCTGTTGAAGTCGTGCTGTCTGCCGAGGAGCGGGCGGAGCTGGCGC
>NZ_JBSFUU010000192.1:0-3403 GCF_053591955.1 Streptomyces sp. NPDC002845
GCTTATGCCGTGTGCTGGGTTATGCCGACTGCGGCGGCAGCAGCATGACGGACCTGCGGTCTAGTTTCGAAAGCTTCAGCATAACCGGCGGTCTCTGCCCGAGGTGGCTCGTATCCCTGTCTGCGTAGGCGAGTTGCCTGCAGACAGGAGGAGATCATGGATGCGATCGGAGAGCGGCGCCATGGGCCGGTGCCGTTGGTGGTGACGGGGCCGTTGGCTCCGTACGAGTCGCTGGTGCGTACGGAGTTGGTGTCCCGGGGGTACGCAGAGTCGTCGGTGAGGGACGCGGTGCGCATGATGCGGCGCCTGAGCCTGTGGATGGATCGGCGTGAGCTTGTCGCGGCTGGACTGGCGCCGGCGATGGTGGAGAAGTTTCTGGCCTTCCGCCGGGCGGTGTCCTCCTCCGAACCGGTAGCCCGGCGGTCTCTGGGGGCAGTGATCAAGGCGTTGCGGCACATCGGCGCGGTTCCGGTTCCGGTCGAGGCCGGCGTCGACGCGGTGCAGGAAGTGCTGGCGGACTACGGTGCCTACCTGCGCGGGGAGCGGGGCTTGGCGGACGAGTCGGTCCGCTGCTACTGCGGCCAGGCCCGCAAGTTCCTTGCTGCGCTGCCGGATCCGCTGGACGTCTCGCTGGCTCGGCTGGATGCCGTGCAGGTGACCGCGTTCATGGTGCGGCACACCGCGGACGCCGAGAGCGTGTGGTCGGCGAAAGCCCTGGTGACCGCAGTTCGCTCGCTGCTGCGCTACCTGCACGTGGACGGCCGGATCCCGGCGCCGCTGACCGGGTCGGTTCCCGCGGTGGCGGGCTGGCGGCTCGACTCTTTGCCCCGCGGACTGGAATCGCGGCAGGTGTCCGCGCTGCTGTCCGCACCGGACCCGGAGACCTCGGCGGGACGACGGGATCGGGCAGTGCTGACGGTGCTCGCCCGTCTCGGGCTGCGTGGCGCGGAAGCCGCCGCCCTCCAACTGAGCGACATCGACTGGCACGCGGGCGAGATCGCCGTGCGGGGCAAGGGCTCCCGCGTCGAGCGGCTGCCGCTGACGGCCGAGGTCGGCGAAGTGCTCGCGGACTACCTGATGGAGGACCGTCCCCGGTGTTCGGCCACGGCCGTGTTCCTCACCGCCCGGGCTCCCTACCAGGCACTGACCGGAACCTGCATCCGGGCGATCATGGGTCGGGCCTGCGAGAGGGCCGGGCTGCCACGGCTGGGAGCCCACCGGCTCCGCCACACCCTGGCCACCACCATCCTGCGGGCCGGGGCACCGCTGCCCGAAGTGGGCCAAGTGCTCCGTCATCGCAGCCAGCTGAGCACCACCATCTACGCAAAAGTCGACCATGAAGCCCTGCGGTCCCTGGCCCAGTCGTGGCCGGAAGGCGGTGCCCGGTGACCACGCTTCGCCAGCACGCACAGGAGTACCTGGCCATGCGCCGACGGCTGGGATTCAAGCTGACCACCTTCAGCGAGAAGCTGATCAGCTTCATCGGCTACCTGGAGGACACAGGCGAGACCGTCCTGACCACCCGGGCCGCGCTCGCCTGGGCGACGGATACGCCTCGCAGCACCGATGAAGTGCACTGGAGCCGACGGCTGATGGTCGTGCGGATCTTCGCCCGGCACCTGAAGATCCTGGAGCCGGCGACCGAGATCCCGCCCGATGATGCCCTGCCGCACCACTACCGGCGCATCACCCCACACCTGTTCACCCCCGCCGAGATGGACCGCCTGCTCACCGCGACGAGGGCCCTGAGCCCGGCCTTCCGGGCCCGCACGTGGCACACGCTCATCGGCCTGCTGGCCGTGAGCGGCCTGCGCACGTCCGAAGCCTGCGGTCTGGACCGCACCGACGTCGATCTCACTGGTGGTCTTCTCGCCGTGAGGGAGACGAAGTTCGGCAAGTCGAGGCAGATCCCGGTGCATGCCAGCACCGTCACGGCACTGCGCAGGTATGCCCGGGAGCGGGATCTCCAGCGGCCTGCCCCGAGCACGGCGGCCTTCCTGGTCTCCACCCGCGGCACCCGGCTCGACTCCCACAACCTCCCGCGCACCTTCGTCCACCTGCTGTCCGACGCGGGCATTACCGCAGGTGAAGGCAACCGCAGGCCCCGCTTGCACGATCTGAGGCACACGTTCGCGACCACGACCTTGCTGAAGTGGTACCGCGACGGCGCGGACTTGCAGGCGAAGCTCCCGCTGCTGACCACCTACCTCGGTCACGCCGACCCGAAGTCCACCTACTGGTATCTTTCGGGCTCACCGGAACTCCTGTCCCTGGCCGCGACCCGCCTGGAGCACAGCTTCGGAGGCCAGCCATGAGCGACCTCGCACCCCTGCTGCAGGGCTTCTTCACCGACAAACTGATGCTCCAGCTCCAGGCCAGCCAGCACACCATCGCGGCCTACCGCGACACCTTCACCCTCCTGCTCGGCTTCGCCGAACAGCGCGCCGGCCGACCGCCGGCCCGCTTGAGCATCGCCGACCTGGACGCCCCGACGATCGGCGCGTTCCTCCAGCATCTTGAAACCGTCCGTGGCAACACCGCAGCGACCCGCAACGTTCGTCTCGCCGCGATCCGCTCGTTCTTCCGCTACGCGGCCCTACGGGCGCCCGAGCACGCGGCGGTGATCCAGCGGGTGCTGGCAATCCCGCCCAAACGCTTCGACCGGGCCATCGTCAACTACCTCACCACCACGGAGACCGACGCCCTGGTCGCAGCCCCGGACCGCACCACCTGGACTGGACGGCGTGACCATGCCCTGCTCCTGACCGGCGTCCACACCGGACTGCGCGTCAGCGAGCTGACCCGGCTCACGCTCCAGGACCTCCACCTGGGCACGGGCCCTCACCTGCGCTGCCACGGCAAGGGACGCAAGGACCGATGCACCCCGCTGACCAGCGACACCGTCAAGGTGCTCAAGACCTGGCTGAAGGAACGAGGCGGCGAACGAGGCGATCCCTTGTTCCCGACCCGCCGCGGCACCCCGCTCAGCCGAGACGCCGTCGAAGCACTCGTCACCAAGCACACCCGGACCGCCGCAGTCACCTGCCCGTCCCTGGCCGACAAGCACGTCACCCCGCACACCCTGCGGCACAGCACTGCAATGGCACTACTCCACGCGGGAGTTGACGTCTCCGTGATCGCCCTTTGGCTCGGCCACGAATCAACTGAAACCACACAAATCTATCTGCACGCCGACATGAGCATCAAAGAACGTGCGCTCGCGCGCACGGCTCCCGCCGGCAGCACTCCCGGACACTTCACCGCTCCGGACAACCTGCTGGCGTTCCTCCGGACGCTTTGAGACGCAGACCACGGGTTATGCCGACCGTTCCGAGGCAGGCGCAGGGCTCGTCACGCTGTGGCCGCCGCAGTCGGCATAACCCAGCACACGGCATAAGCCGAC
>NZ_JBSFUU010000193.1:0-3225 GCF_053591955.1 Streptomyces sp. NPDC002845
CAGCCCGCCACCCGTCGCGTACCGCATACCACCGGCATACCTGATGGATCATCAGCTGTCGCCAGGTCTACCTCAGGAATTTAAGATCAGTAGCTCGCGTTGGCGGCAAGCTGCTGTTGAGTAACGGGATCAGCTTTACAGCACTCCGAAAGAAGGTGGCTGACAGGCCGCAAGCCAATTGGATGCGCTCGCTCTTCGGTGAAGTTTGCGCAGCGATGAACCCACTTTGGGGAGCCGTCTACAGCAAGTCTGAATACTGGGCCAAAGTAATGGAGGAGACGCCTAGTATCCGGGCTGTTGGCAGGGATTTCTCACGATCCCTCCCCGGACTCTTCTCAGTCAACTACTTCGGTGAGAAGTATGTTGAATTGATTGGATCGCAAAAGTTCGAGCGTATTGAGAGTGCGTCCGTAGAGAGGGTTGGAAGCGGTTGGATTGTAGACGTAACTTCAGACCCTCTCGCGTGGCGCGAGAGCGAATTGGTGATGCAGAACGAAAGCGTCATGACTGAAATTGGATCTGAATTCTTCTTCCTCAAAGAAGTTACTGAAAGGGTGACTCGTGCGCCTGACTGGAGGGAATGAGGGAGGGGTTCTGTTCGAGGGTCTGTGAAGGAGCGGTCGATGGAGTGGGCGTCTTCGGCGGGCAGCGGCGGCATTGGCGAGGCTGCGCAGCGATGCCATGGCAGGGGCTGGAGCGGGTGCCCGCCAATGCCGCGTTCTTCGGCTACTTCCGCAGCCGCAGGACCTCCACCTACCCGCGGGTGAGGGTCTTGGCCCTGGTGGAGTGCGGGACCCGGGCACGGTGGCTCCGTGAAGGGAGCAAGGGTGAGCTTTGATCTGATCTTTTGGTATCAGAAATCGGTTCCAACCTCAGAGGGGGCTGCCCAGGTATATGGTCAGTTGACGGATGGGCTTACCGGGGTCGTCGAAGAGAGCCCAGCTATTGAAGATTTCTGTCAAGCTGCGATCTCTGCATTTCCGGATCTCACTGAGGAGAACATGAATGAGTCGCCGTGGGCCTCTCCTCTTTATGTCACCAGTGAGTGTGTAATTTCCGCTATCTCCTGGTCGCGTTCCAGTGAAGTCTCCTCGGTTCTACTTGACTTGGCGTCGAGGTATGGGCTAACCGCCTATGACCCGCAGGATCAAGTGGTCTACGGAATTGACGGATAGGTTCAAACCACTGACGAGTTGAGGGAGACGTGTGCACGGCGGAGGATGCCCCGGCGCCGCCGCGCAGCTGTTTCCCTACGAGCACCCCTTCTGGCCACCGTCCGAGGGTGACTGGGGCGAGGCAGGAGGCCTCAAGCCGGGTATGGCCCTGCTTACCGACGAGGGCGAAACCGTCATCGTCACAGGCAACCGCGTTTATACTCAGCACGCGACGACCTACAACCTTACCGTCAATGACCTCCACACGTACTATGTGCTCGCGGGCGAGATCCCGGTCCTCGTGCACAATGCCGGTGGGGCGAAGGATCCTCTGAGCTTCGGGAGCGGATATACCGGGCGTCTCGACCGAATTAACATCGGTGGCCAAGCGGACTTTGAGGTTCATGTCTACCATCGAGGCAAGGAAGTCGGGATCTTCGGGAGTAATGGCTGGTTCCTGAAGCATGGAAAGAGTGCCGACGTTACTGTCCCGTAAGATGTCTACAACAATCTCAAGGGGCTGGCTGTGGGGGAGATGCGGGCAGCTGGTCGAATTGCTCCCAAGGGGACTGAGAACATCAAGGGCGACAGCTGGAAGCGTCCGCGTATCACTGGTGGCTGCTGATGAAATACGTGCGAGTGGAGCCGTTGTTGGATCGATACGGATACCACCTGGATCCGCAGAAATATCTAGATGCGCTTCCGCGAATCGCGGAGAGCCTTCCTGCTGGTGTGGCGGCGTTCGCCACAGATCCAGAGCACTATGACTTTCGAAGTCCTCGGTGCGTCAAAGATCTTGCTCTTAGCGAGGCGACTCTTGTGGATGGCGAAGGGGTGATCTCGCTTGAATTGATCCTTGCGCCGAATGAATGGAAGCACGTAAGTGGTTTGCGCATCCAATATTCAGATGTTCAAGCTCTCCATGTGGATGCGGCAGAATCGGATGGCATGCTGCCCCGTTTGGGTGCTCTGCAATTGGATGAGGCGCTTCCGCATCCGTCTGGTTTCGCTCATGAAATTTCCTTCACGTGTGGTTCGATCTTCGTCATCGCTGCGGATCTATCGGTGACGTGGGAGTAACTGTGCGTCTCATCGGCAAGAATGGAAATCGGATCAAGGTCCTATAATAGGAGTCTTGGTGGTCATACGTCCATTGAATGGGATTTGGTGTGATTGACTACAGGGGAATAGGCCTGCCAGCTTTCTATATATCTGGAAGAAAGCTACGTGCTCGAAATCCATGTTGGGTCGGGCACTATAGCCTGTGAAGTGGACCTGGCGTTAAATCCGGACCACCCCTGCATTCTCCTCTTTCGTTGAGCGAGGGGGGTTTGTTGCAGACGGAAGTCTGGGATTTTCTCAAGTGGCCGAACTTCGATGGGTCGGCCAAGGGATTCCTTCGGGGGGGGGAAACTTATGCATACCCGCGTATCAAGATTTGTGTCGGCAACGCTCGCAGCCATTTTCGGGGGTCTTGTCACTTCCGGGTGTGCCGCAGACCCCAAGGCGCAGCCGGCAATGCGAACGGAGCAGCCAACAGCATCGGCCACCAAGGCCCCGTTCGTGCCGCTGACGACGGTGCAGCTGAAGGCACTCATGTTCAAGGACGGTGAGGTGCCGCAGGCCCGCGAGGGTGGGATGGGTGTACAAGAACCAGTGTCTGCTGAGGGCGACGGGTCTTCCTTTCCGCCGGTTTCGGACCCTGTTTGCCAGACCATGCTCGATGTCCGTAGCGGTGTGAGCGCGTCTGCTGTGGTGTCTCAGCTCTTCAACTGGGAAGGCGACATCTATCCAGGTTCCTCGACCGTCGCCGCTTACGAGGACGGTGAGGCCCTGGGAGCCTTCACCGAGCTCAAACAGGCACTTCGTACATGCCGCTCCTACGAAGGCGAGGGCTTCGTAGGGGAGTTCACGGCGGCCATCAAAGTGGAGGAGGCCCCAGAGGTCGGAGACGAAGCTGTGCGGTTTCGGGAGCTGACACGGCAGCTGTAGTTCCGACGTCTGCACTGGTCAGCGCCTTGCCGGGGTGGGTGAGGGCATGAGGACGGCCACCGCGATCATGAACGTTTGT
>NZ_JBSFUU010000194.1:0-3174 GCF_053591955.1 Streptomyces sp. NPDC002845
CGACGCTCCGCATCGCCACTGTCAGATTCGCTTCACCACCGGCCTGAAGGCCGATGCACTGCGAATGACCTCCGGTAGCACCCTCGCCGAGGACCGGTTCCAACGCGCAGATCACCGAGTACGGCCGACCAGGGACGGGGATGTGCTGGTCCTTGCCGGGTCCGTAGGTGTGGCACAGGATCCGCTGCGGTGACGTGTAGGCGTGCGGCCGCAGCCAGCAGGTGATGTCGGCTCCCCGTCCCCGGCGGCCAAGCTGACGGCGCCCCGGGCAGTAGGGCCAGGACCACCGACCCGGCGATCAACTGCCGTCTGCGGCGCGGCGGGAGACAGGTCGCGGCGATCGCCACCGTCACGGCGGGCGCGACCGCCCACACCCGTACTCCCGCCGGGGCAGCGGGAGCACCCCACCCCGAGCACGACTCTGGGACCTTGTGCACCTGAGGCTCGACGGAATCGTCTCCCGTACGTTCGCGGAGTGGTGCGGCGTCATCGATGTGTGTGTCGCCGTCGAGTTGCTCCTGCCGAGGTGACCGGCCATGCGTCGAACCGCTCGTGGGACCCCGTTGACAGGGCGCGGCGGGACGCACACAATCGTCGGCATGATCGGGCACCGGTTTGACACGACGGGGCCGCTGCGCGTCCCGGATCGGACCGGGTGCGAGCGCTCAGGCCGCTAGCCGGGCTGCCGCCGAGCCGTGTGCTCGCTGCGCGCCGCAGCCCAGGCCATACCGGTCTTCTTCCTCATTCCCGACGATCCGGACAATCGGGACAACCCCGATGACTCCCGATGACCGCGGATGGCCCCGAATGACTGCCCGGTACACGTCCGCAAGGCATGCATCACTGGACTCCTCTGTCCGCGGCGCCCGACGGCACACGTCTTGAGTGGCTGTCGTCTGTTCCCCACCGGTGTTCGCGCAACCACCGGATCGCGTACGAGGAGATGAGCTCCATGACTGTCATGAACGCCGTGCCACCGGCCACGCTGCGTGAGGCGCGGGTACCGAGGGACGGGATCTACGAGGGCGAGCGTGTGCTGCGCCGTCTGCCCGAGGGGTGGGAGGAGCGCCCGTACGAGCATGTCGAGCTCGTGCCGCAGGGGCGGACGATCGGGGCGGAGGTCCGGGGCATCGGTCTCGCGCAGCCGCTGACGGACGCGGTGCGGGCGGAGTTGAACCGCGCGCTGCTGGAGTGGAAGGTGCTCTTCTTCCGCGGTCAGCGGCTGACCTCCGGGCAGCAGCGCGACTTCGCCCGCCAGTGGGGCGAGTTGGAGACCAATCCGCTGCTCGCCCGGGGTTCCAGCGAGGACGTCGTCCGCTTCGACAAGGGCGACGGAGCCACCCCCACCTTCGAGAACGTCTGGCACGCCGATGTGACCTTCCGGGAGCGGCCCGCGCTCGGCGCCGTGCTCCAGTTGCACGAGGTCCCCCCGTTCGGGGGCGACACCATGTGGGCGGACATGGCCGTCGCCTACGACAATCTGCCGCAGGAGGTCAAGGACCGTATCGACGGGGCGCGTGCCGTGCACGACTTCATCCCCGGCTTCGCCCGTTTCCATTCGCCCGAGCGGCTCATCCCGTTCCAGAGCGACCTTCCGCCGGTGGAGCATCCGGTGGTGCGCACCCATCCGGAGACGGGGCGGCGGATGCTCTTCGTCAACACCTCGTTCACCACCCGGATCGTCGGCATGGAGCAGGAGGAGAGCGACCGGCTGCTGCGTTACCTCACGCAGCAGGCCCATGTGCCGGAGTACCAGGTGCGGTTCCGCTGGCAGCCGGGCGATGTCGCGTTCTGGGACAACCGCGCCACCCAGCACTACGCGGTGAACGACTACGCGCCGCACCGCCGCGTCGCGGAGCGCGTCGCCATCGCGGGCGACCGGCCGTTCTGACGCCGGTCCCCGCAGCAGTCCTCCCTCCCGTTCTCCGGCACCCGCACGGCGCCACCCGCACGGCCGCCCATTCCTGCACGCGACAACGGAAGAGAACCCTGATGCGATTCGACAAGCGAATGCGCCCCACCTATCTGACCGGCGCCTCAGTCCTCGCCATGGCCGCGCTCAGCTCCTGCGCGGCGGCCGAAACGTCCACGGCCAAGAGCGCGGACGCCGTCACTCTGGCGGTTCCGTCATGGGTCGGCGCCGAAGCCAATGTGGCGGTGGCCGAGTATCTGCTGGTGAACGAGCTGGGCGTCGAGGTCACGACCCGGCAGATGGACCAGCCGGTCGCCTGGGACGCCATGGACAGCGGGAAGATCGACGCCGTACTGGAGGACTGGCGCGGTTTCCCGGAGAAGGAGAAGAAGTACATCGAGGAGCGCAAGACCGTCGTCGCGGGCGGTGACCTCGGAGTGACCGGGCACATCGGCTGGTTCGTGCCGAAGTACTTCGCGGACGAACACCCCGGGGTCAAGGAGTGGAAGAACCTCAACGAGTTCACCGACCAGCTCAGAACCGCCGAGAGCGGGGACAAGGGCCAGCTGCTGGAAGGGTCTCCCTCGTACACCACGAACGACCCGGCCCTCATCAAGAACCTCGACATCGATCTGAAACCGGTGTACGCGGGAAGCGAGGCCGCCCAGATCACCCAGATCAGGAACTTCGTCAAGAACAAGAAGCCGTTCATCAGCTACTGGTGGACCCCGCAGTGGCTCAACGCCGAGATCGAACTCGTGGAGGTCGCCCTGCCCCCGTACGAGGAGGGGTGTGCCGATGACCCCGAGAAGGTGGCCTGCGCCTACCCGGACACCCCGCTCCAGAAGTACCTCAATGCCGACTTCGCCGAGAACGGTGGCGACGCCGCGCAGTTCCTGAAGAACTTCAAGTGGAGTACGGAGGACCAGAACCAGGTCGCCAAGATGATCGAGGCGGAGGATCTGTCGCCCGAGGCCGCCGCCGAGCGGTGGATCAACGACAACAAGGACGTCTGGGAGCAGTGGATTCCTGAGAGCTGAGCCACCGTCACACCGGTGCCTCTTCGGCTTCCGGTGCGTGGGTGGCCGACCACACCCACGCACCGCCCGCCGACCGTGTCCTGCCCCCGAGTCTTGACTCCGAGTCTTGACTCCGATCGATTCCGCGGCTTAGTGGTCTGCGTCATAAGTCCTTCGGGGGTTGATCATGCGGCTGGGGCGGCGGAGGATTCTTCTGGGTGATCGGTGGTGTGCCGGTCGAGT
>NZ_JBSFUU010000195.1:0-2940 GCF_053591955.1 Streptomyces sp. NPDC002845
GAGACCGCCGGTTATGCTGAAGCTTTCGAAACTAGACCGCAGGTCCGTCATGCTGCTGCCGCCGCAGTCGGCATAACCCAGCACACGGCATAAGCGGATGATTTTGCCCTGGTTGTGTTCGGCGAGAAACACCACGCCGAAGCGTTGCGCGAAGAGGTGGCGGCCGTGTTAGCTCCATTGGGGCTGCGGCTGGCTCCAGAAAAGACCCGCGTGGTTCACGTCAATGAGGGCTTCGAGTTTCTCGGCTTCCATATCCGCCGTCAGCGGAAACGAGGAACTCAGAAGTATTACGTCTACACCAAGCCGTCCAAGAAGGCCATTCAGTCGATCAAGGACAAAGTGAAGGTCAAGACGTACAGGTCAACCCGCCATCTGGACCTGGATGAGCTGATCACCAGTCTCAACAGGATGCTGGCGGGGTGGGCGAACTACTTCCGGCACGGGGTGTCCAAGGACGTTTTCAGCGCCGTCGACAGCCATACCTGGCTGCGGCTGATGCGCTGGATACGTCAGAAGTACAAGGGCAAGACCCAACTCGGGATGAAAGAACTCCGCCGCCGCTTCTGCGACAAAGGGTGGAGGTTCGCCCACAACGGGGCCGTATTCACCGGCGCATCCAGCGTCGCCGTGACTCGTTACCGCTACCGCGGCAACACCATAGCGACCCCATGGACCCCGAAACCGGCAGCCGCCAACGGCTGACCAACGGTTAAGGCACGTGGAGCGCCCGGTGCGTTGAGAGGCGCACGCCGGGTGCGGCGGGCGGGCCGAGAAAACGGATTGGCCGCAAGGCCAACACCGCGTCTCGGCCCGACCCAACCTCCGTTCCCGCGCCAACGCATTGCACGCGGTGCGGCGGGTGACGGAGGTCAACGCTGGCCGCGAGACGGCGGGCGTCGACGGCAAGGTGGTGCTGACCGCGCCCGGCAAGGCCGAAGTGGCCGACTGGGTGCAGCACCGCTCCAGGTCGTGGACGGCCAAGCCCGTCAGACGGGTGTACGTGCCGAAGCCCGACGGGCGTCGGCGGCCGCTCGGCATTCCCGTGATCTTGGACCGCTGCCTTCAGGCTGTGGTCCTTGGGGCACTGGAGCCCGAGTGGGAGGCACGGTTCGAGCCGAGGTCCTATGGCTTCAGGCCCGGCCGTGGCTGCCATGACGCGATCGAGTCCATCTTTCTGACCTGCCGGGGCCCCAACCCTGGTCGGCCGTGGGTACTTGATGCGGACCTGGCGGCGGCATTCGACCGAATCGACCATGATCACTTGCTCCGGCAGCTCGGCACGTTTCCCGCACGGGAACTGGTCGCGCAGTGGCTGCGGGCCGGTGTGGTCGAGGACGGTCGGCTCACCGCGACCAGGGAGGGAACTCCCCAGGGCGGTGTGATCAGCCCCGCGCTGATGAACGTGGCTCTGCATGGAATGGAGGAGGCCGCCGGGGTGCGGTATCACGCGAGCGGCATCCACGCCGGGACCGTGATGCGCAATAGCCCCGTGCTGGTCAGGTACGCAGACGATCTGGTGGCGATGTGCCACAGCCGTGAGCAGGCCGAAGAGGTCAAGCAGCGGCTCGCCGCCTGGCTGGAACCCAGAGGGCTCGCCTTCAACGAGGACAAGACGCGCATCGTCCACCTCACCGAGGGCTTCTGCTTCCTGGGCTTCCACGTCCGGCTGTATCGCAACCGGAAACTGCTGATCAAACCCAGCAAGGCGTCCGTGAAACGGATCCGGAAACGGCTCGCCGCCGAGATGTGGGACCTGCGCGGGTCCAACGCCGAGGCGGTGATCAGGACCCTGGCCCCGATCATTAGGGGCTGGTCCGCTTACTTCCGGATCGGGGTGTCCAGCCGGGTCTTCAGCTCGCTGGACTTCTACGTGTGGCAGCTCGCCTACAAGTGGGCCAAGCACGAACACGCGAACAAGCCGAGGGACTGGATTGTGCACCGCTACTTCGGAGCGTTCAACCCCCGCCGGGGTGACCGGTGGGTCTTCGGAGACCGCGGCAGCGGACGGTTCCTCCCCAAGTTCGCGTGGACGAAGATCGTCCGGCACCAGCTCGTCAAGCTCGGGGCGTCTCCGGACGACCCGGCACTGACCGAGTACTGGGCCCGGCGGCGACGCAAAGAGGTGATCCCGCTGATCGACAAGACCGACTGGCACCTGCTCAACCGCCAGAACGGCCGCTGTCCGCTCTGCGGGACTCTCCTGCTGCACGCCGCCCACCCGCCCACCAGCCCCACCGAGTGGGAGCAGTGGATACGGGCGACCCGCAAAGCGATCACCCGCAAGGCGATCGTCACCACCGGACCGGGCACGCCGGACGAACCACCCGCCCAACTCCTGCACGCCCACTGCCGACGACGGCTCATCGCCGCCACCGGCAACGGGACCGCACTTCTGCCTGCCAGTGAGCCACAGGGCCTGCTTGAGCCGTGTGCGGGGCCAACCCGCCCGCACGGTTCTTAGGGGGCGGCGGCGCGGCAACGCGCCGCCGCTACCCGACAGGCCGTCGCGACCGCCGGCGTCCGCCGGACCCGCTACGTCGGCCTCGCCAAGACGCGGCTCGCGCACATTCTCACAGCAACCGCCATCAACTTGATCCGCCTCGACGCCTGGTGGAACGAAACTCCCCTCGCACGCACCCGCATCTCCCGACTGGCAGCCCTTGACCTCGCAGCGTGAGGTCAATTGGGCAACAGGGTCATCGAGACCTACTACAACCGCAGGCGCCTGCGCAGGCACCCCGAGTGGGGCTACCTCACCCCTCACGAGACCCGCCAGCGCCACCAAGGAACGAAACCAGACCACGCCCTCGCCGCGTGACGGAAACGTGTCCAAGATCACGGGGAAACTTCAGCCCAGCCGACGGCACTGGTCGCGAACACCGAACTGCCGATCGCGACCAGCCCGACCGCGCCGAGGCCGACCAGCACCACGGAGTCCTT
>NZ_JBSFUU010000196.1:0-2896 GCF_053591955.1 Streptomyces sp. NPDC002845
CGCACGGGCAGACCCACGACCGACTCCGCCAGTCATCACGACGCCCACCAACTCGGCGCCAAAGCACGGCAGTTGGAATTAACCACCAAGATCGCGCAGGGTCGCTGTTCGGGCGGGAAGAGCTGGAGGGTGACGGTGTGGACGACGCGGCCGGTGGCTGGCTCGTCGGGCCGCAGTACGCGGTAGCCGGTGCCGCTGCGCTTGGTGGCGCGGGGTGCGGCGCGTCCGGGGCGGAGCTTGACGGCCTCGCGGACCAGGTCGGCCTGGACGTCACGGACCTTGGCGGCCAGCTGCCGAGGGGGGAAAGTCCGCGCCGATGGAGCGTCGGGCGGCGGCGAGGGTCTGTTTGAAGCTGATGTGCGCCACGGGCAAGCCCGCCGACTCGGCGGCGTCCGCGGCCAGATGCGCGACGGCCTGGTAGACGCACAGCATGGCCCACAGCTCCTGCTCGACCATGGCAGGGCTGGTCGAGCGCAGGGTGGCGGTTCTCCCGCCGCGCTGCTCGATCTTGATGTGCCGGTAGATCGTTTCGCTGGTCCACCTCGCGGCGTACAGCTCCGCCAGCTCCATCGCGGGCGCCGCCGCGGGGTCGAGCAGCGTGGTGATCAGGCAGAACAGCTCCGATACGGTCTCCTGGCCGCCGTCTTCGCCCGCGGCGGCGGTGGTCACTGTGTACTCCACCACCCGCACCGTGATGCGCGACCGGCCCGGGCCGGAGAGGTGCGAGAGGTAGGTACCGTCAGCCAGCACCCGGTCCACCGGCAGGGTGAAGGAGGCCGAGACGCGCCACAGCAGCTCGGCGCCGCTTGCCGCCGCGTCCCGCCACAGCCGGAAGGCGGGAAAGCCACGGTCGGCCATCACCAGCATCCCGGAGTGCAGATGCACCAGCAGGCGGCGGGCCAGGGTGCGTTCGCCGACGGCGAAGGAGTCGAACACGGCGCCGATCACCGCCTTGGTGCCGCACTCCACCAGCGCCAGCAGCCGCACCTGCGGGAAGGGGTGGAGCTTGGAGCCATTCGACCCGCGGCTGTAGGCGACGGCGTTGGCGTCACTGTCCGGGACGTCGTACAAGGTGCCGTCCATCGAGGCCAGGCGCAGGCCGCGCCAGAACGTGCCCGGGGTGGCGGGCGTGCCGCGCACCCCGGCGACGCGGTCGAACAGCACCCGCAGCGGGGCCTGGCCCAAGCGCTGCCGGGCCCGGGTGAGCGAGTCGGTGCCGGCCGGACGCCAGTCCTCCCCGCCCCTGCGCGGCCAATGCTCCACCAACTCCCGCAGCACCAGGCCGTATCCGGACCCGGTGAACAGCCACATCGTCAGCGCGAAGTACACCATCAGCCGGGCGGGCAGCGCGCGGGTGCGCTCCTCGCGGGCCCCGGCCTCGTCGATAGCGAAGTCGACCAGCTCGGGTGTGAAGGTCCGCGACAGCACTCCCATCCGGACGCGCTCCGGGTAGCTCTCACCGGCGATGTGATGACGTGTCACGAGCAGAAGAGAGTAGCCGATCACGCTCTAACCCAGCGACGTTGCCCCTCCGGTAGGGAGCTTCCAGGCATTTCAGGCCGTGCGCGTTGGCGACAGATGCGGCAAAGCATGCTGAAACAGCCAGCGCGAATCAACATAACTATGCGCCGCAAGCACGGCGAGCTGGCCGAGGCGCTCACGGGGAACTTCACCGACCACTACGGCTTCATGGTCCGCGTTCTGATCCGCGCGATCCGTGACGCGAGCGCGCGCATCGCGCTGCTGGAGGAGGAAATCAAACGGCAGATCGCCCCGTTTCGCCGCCAGGTCGAACAGCTGATCACGATTCCCGGGATCAGCACCACGGTGGCCCACGTGGTGATCGCGGAGATGGGCGTCGCTTCCCCACCGCTGGCCGCCTGGTCCGGGCTCGCCCCCGGCAACCACGAGTCCGCCGGGAAACGCAAACGCGCACCGACCCGGCACGGCAACGTGTGGCTCAAGGGCTGACTCGGCGTCGCGATCAAGGAGATCCGTCACGCCCTGTAGCCGACAGGCGGAACTCTGACGACCGCTGCCCGCTCAAGATCGAAGACCCCTTTACGCAGAGGCTGAGCCTCGGCGTTGTGTCGCGTTACGACGAGCCATCGTGTTCCTTTTCCAGCTTCCCGCCATGACGGATATCACAGAGTGCTGAGCAGTTTCACCGCCTTCGCGTGCAGCCCGGGATGTCCTGCGGCGACGGTCCGCCCTGGTGAGTCCAGCGTGAGTTCGGCGCCCGACCACTGCGTCATCATCCCGCCCGCACCGCCGATAACGGCGGCGGGGGCGAAGATGTCGTACGTCTTCAGGCCGCTGTCGACGGCTAGGTCCGTGCGGCCGCTCGCGAGCAGCCCGTAGGCGAACGAGCTGGCCCCGTACAGGACGTACTGGGTCTCGTCCCGGACCCGCGCAAGTGCCGCGCGTTCGTCGGGCCGGAAGAAATCCGGGTTGGAGCAAGTCACCAGCGCAGCGGTGACGTCAGCACACTCCCGGGTGCGGACTGACACGCCGTTGCACCGGGCGAAGCGCCCGTTCACTCCGACCCATCGGTCGCCGGTGACGGGATAGTCGAGAACCCCGATCCAGGGCCGCCCGGACCGACTGACGCCGATCAGGGTTCCATACACGGGGATACCGGCGATGAAGGGGGCCGTGCCGTCGACCGGGTCCAGGACCCAGGTGATATCCGCATCGAGATCCCGGGATCCGAACTCCTCCCCAAGGATGCCGTGTCGCGGCCAGGCCTCGCTGATCAGCTCGCGCAGCCGCGTCTCGATGGCACGGTCCAGTTCAGTGACGTACTGAGGTTGAACTCGCTATGGCGGGTGGGGATCTGACGTTTCATGATTGTTGCGGTATGCCGGAGGTATGCGGTATGCGCAGGGCGGTGGGC
>NZ_JBSFUU010000197.1:0-2835 GCF_053591955.1 Streptomyces sp. NPDC002845
GCGATTAGTACTGGTCCGCTCCAAGTCTCGCAACTCTTCCACTTCCAGCCTATCTACCAGATCATCTCTCTGGGCTCTTAATTCTTACGAATGGGTAATCTCATCTTGAGGTGGGCTTCGCACTTAGATGCTTTCAGCGCTTATCCCTTCCCTACATAGCTATCCAGCCGTGCTCCTGGCGGAACAACTGGTACACCAGCGGTAAGTCCATCCCGGTCCTCTCGTACTAAGGACAGATCCTCTCAAATTACCTACGCCCGCGACGGATAGGGACCGAACTGTCTCACGACGTTCTGAACCCAGCTCGCGTGCCGCTTTAATGGGCGAACAGCCCAACCCTTGGGACCGACTACAGCCCCAGGATGCGACGAGCCGACATCGAGGTGCCAAACCTCCCCGTCGATGTGAACTCTTGGGGGAGATAAGCCTGTTATCCCCAGGGTAGCTTTTATCCGTTGAGCGATGGCCCTTCCATGCGGTACCACCGGATCACTAAGTCCTAGTTTCCTACCTGCTCGAGTTGTAGCTCTCGCAGTCAAGCTGGCTTTTACCTTTACACTCTACGATTGATTTCCAACCAATCTGAGCCAACCTTTGAGCGCCTCCGTTACTCTTTAGGAGGCGACCGCCCCAGTCAAACTGTCCGTCAGACACTGTCTCCCTGGCCGATTATGCCAGCGGGTTAGAGTAACCATAAGTCAAGGGTAGTATCCCAACAACGCCTCAATAGAAACTAGCGTCCCTATTTCAATGGCTCCTACCTATCCTGTACATGACTTACAGGTACTCAATATCAAACTACAGTAAAGCTCCATGGGGTCTTTCCGTCCTGTCGCGGGTAACCTGCATCTTCACAGGTACTAAAATTTCACCGAGTCTCTCGTTGAGACAGTGCCCAAATCATTACGCCTTTCGTGCGGGTCGGAACTTACCCGACAAGGAATTTCGCTACCTTAGGACCGTTATAGTTACGGCCGCCGTTTACTGGGGCTTCAATTCATACCTTCGACTTACGTCTAAGCACTCCTCTTAACCTTCCAGCACCGGGCAGGCGTCACCCCCTATACATCACCTTGCGGTTTAGCAGAGAGCTGTGTTTTTGATAAACAGTTGCTTGGGCCTATTCACTGCGGCTGGCTTTTACACCAGCACCCCTTCTCCCGAAGTTACGGGGCTATTTTGCCGAGTTCCTTAACGAGAGTTCTCTCGATCACCTGAGGCTACTCGCCTCGACTACCTGTGTCGGTTTGCGGTACGGGTAGATATGACTTTACGCTAGAAGCTTTTCTTGGCAGTGTGACATCAGAGAGTTCGCAACCGTAGTTGCTTCCCCATCACAGCTCAATGTTAAAGAGAAATGCATTTGACACATCTCACACCTCACTGCTTAGACCAGAATCCATTAACTGGCATCTCTTAGCCTACTGCGTCCCTCCATCACGATCATATCTAGTACTGGAATATCAACCAGTTGTCCATCGACTACGCCTTTCGGCCTCGCCTTAGGTCCCGACTAACCCAGGGCGGACGAGCCTTCCCCTGGAAACCTTAGTCTTACGGTGGATAAGATTCTCACTTATCTTGCGCTACTCATACCGGCATTCTCACTTCTTAACGCTCCAGCACTCCTCACGGTATACCTTCATCGCGGTTAAGAACGCTCTCCTACCATTGATAAAATATCAATCCAAAGCTTCGGTAATATGTTTAGCCCCGGTACATTTTCGGCGCAGGGTCACTCGACTAGTGAGCTATTACGCACTCTTTGAATGATAGCTGCTTCTGAGCTAACATCCTAGTTGTCTGTGCAACCCCACATCCTTTTCCACTTAACATATATTTTGGGACCTTAGCTGTTGGTCTGGGCTGTTTCCCTTTCGACTACGGATCTTAGCACTCGCAGTCTGACTGCCGAACATGTGTATTAGCATTCGGAGTTTATCTGAGATTGGTAATCCTAGACGGACCCCTCACCCAAACAGTGCTCTACCTCCAATACACTTACATTTCGACGCTAGCCCTAAAGCTATTTCGGAGAGAACCAGCTATCTCCCAGTTCGTTTGGAATTTCTCCGCTATCCACAAGTCATCCAAACACTTTTCAACGTGTCCTGGTTCGGGCCTCCAGTGCGTCTTACCACACCTTCACCCTGCTCATGGATAGGTCACTAGGTTTCGGGTCTACATCATGATACTAAGTCGCCCTATTCAGACTCGGTTTCCCTACGGCTCCGTCTCTTCAACTTAACCTCGCATCATAACGTAACTCGCCGGTTCATTCTACAAAAGGCACGCTCTCACCCATTAACGGGCTCGAACTTCTTGTAGGCACACGGTTTCAGGTGCTATTTCACTCCCCTCTCGGGGTTCTTTTCACCTTTCCCTCACGGTACTGGTTCACTATCGGTCACTAAGGAGTATTTAGGGTTGGGAGATGGTCCTCCCGGATTCAAACTGGATTTCGCGTGTCCAGCCCTACTCAGGATACTGCTAGGTATAAGCGCTATTTCGTCTACGGGATTATTACCCTCTTTGATTAACCTTCCCAGGTTATTCGACTATAATGCTTAAGTCCACGTTGCAGTCCTACAACCCCAAGAAGCAAGCTTCTTGGTTTGCCCTTCTTCGCGTTCGCTCGCCGCTACTTACGAAATCGTTTTTACTTTCTCTTCCTGCAGGTACTTAGATGTTTCAGTTCTCTGCGTTACCTTTACATGAGCTATGTATTCACTCATGAATAACTGCTAGTAGCAGCTGGGTTTCCCCATTCGGAGACCTAGGGATCAATGCGTACTTACTGCTCCCCCTAGAATATCGTCGTTAGTCACGTCCTTC
>NZ_JBSFUU010000198.1:0-2815 GCF_053591955.1 Streptomyces sp. NPDC002845
TGCCGTCGTCGGCGGTGCGCCGGCGCAGGCGGCCTGCCGCGTCGCGGTAGTAGTTCTGCACCACGATCTGCCGCAGCGCCTCGGCCTGCGGCCCGGGCCGGTAGCCCGGTCCGTGCCGGTGGAGGCGTTCCAGCAGTCGGCAGGCGTCGTCGCCGGCGGCGAGGATCCTGGTCTTGGGCCGGGTGGGGTTCTTGCCCGGACGGACCGGACGGCCGTAGCGGCGTCCCCAGTCCTCGTCGACCAGGCCGGTCAGCAGGTGTGCAGCGGTGCGGGCCACTTCTTCCAGCGTGGCACGGACGGCCTCGGTGACCAGCTCCAGCCGGGTCAGGTCGCGCACCGCGGCCAGGACGTGGGTGGAGTCGGTGCGCTGCGTGGTGCGCTCGCGCACGAGTCCGGCCTCCTTCAGGCGGGCGAGCGCCAGATCGAGAAGACGGTCGGCGCGGTCGTCCTGGGCGAGGCGCTCGCGGAAGTCGGCCAGTACGCCATGGTGGAAGCCGGGATCGTCCAGATCCATGGACAGGGCGTACTTGAAATCGATGCGGCAGCGGACCGCTTCCGCTGCCTGACGGTCCGACAGGCCGAGCAGGAGCTGCAGCACACAGACGATGGCCAGCTGGGCGGGCGAGATGCCGGGGCGTCCGTCGCGCGGGTACCAGCCCGCGAAGTCCTCGTCGCACCACAGCCCGTCCAGCCGGTCTCTCGCCCACATCGCCGTCGTACCGCCGGGGTTGCTCGCCCGCGCGATCTGTGCGGTCAGAGACGGGACTTGCTCACCGGAACGGGGACGGAGCGACAACGGACACCTCGGCAACTGCATCGGCCTGCGAAACAGCACCGAGCATGCCCGCTGATCATGCTGACACACCGGGAAACTCCAAGATCCCCGACAGAGTCAAGCTGAGGACCGGAGCCACACCCCGAGCCATGGCCGCCCTCGGGAACCTGGCCACCGGCCCCCTCCGGCTCACCGGCCGCACAGACATCGCCGTCGGCCTCCGCCACCACGCCCGCAACCCCGCCGGGCCCTTGGCCACCTCGGACATCAGGTGATCAAACCGGACACCCCGTGAGAACGACGCAGCCCTGGCGGCGTAGCCCACCGGTGGGACCTGCGGCCCCGCCCATGGTCACGCTCCGGGGTGCAGCCCGAGCCAGCCCGTCGTGGGGTCGCCCTTGACCTCGCCGAAGTACAGGGCGAACGTCTGCTTCCAGCGCTCCACTTCGGCACGGTCGGCCATGAAGCGGGGGAAGCCGTCGAGGTGGGCGTTCGGGTACTTCCAGATCGGCTTCAGCCCGCCCGCGGGAGTGACGTCGGTCCGTACCGACCAGCCGAAGAAGGCTGCTTGCTGCCGTTCGGCGGACAGCACCCAGTTGAGGTAGAGCTTGGCCGCGGCCGGGTTCTTGGCCTGTCGCAGGACCGCGAGGCGCTGCCCCCACGCCATGAACGGATGCCCGTCGGCCACCGCCCACTGCACGGGCTCCGACGCCGACGCCGCCAGCGACCCCGACCCGCCGACACCGATCGCCGCCTGGCCGCCGTTCAGCGCGTCCTCCGGGAAATTGGTGCCCCGCCCGAACCGCACGTCCTGTGCGGCCAGCCGGGCCACCCAGTCCCAGCCGTACCGCTCGGCGTACAGCTTGTAGAGAAACAGGACCGCGTCGTCGTCATGCGGGTACGACGAGGCGATCTTCCCCTTCCACTTCGGGTCGACCAGGTCGCGCGGAGTGCGCGGCGCGTCCGAACCGACCGCCGCCGGGCCGTACATGAAGCTGAAGCCGATCACCGCGCCCGCCACCCAGGCGCCCTGCGGGTCCCGGAAGCGGTGGTGCAGCTTGGAGAACCCGGCGGGCTTGTAGGGCAGCAGATGGCCTTGCTCCTTCCAGCGCGCGAAGTCGTGCAAAGTCTGCAGCTGGACGAGGTCGGGGACGAGGCTGCCGGTCGCGAGCTGGTTGTCGACACGGGTGCCGTGGTACTTGCTGTAGTCCACGATCAGCGTCATGTCGATGCCCGGGAAACGCCGCATGAAGCCCGCCTTGAGGCCGTCCAGCTGGGTCGGCGTGTCACCGCCGGCGTATAGCACGAGCTGGCCGCCCTCGGCGAGGGCGGCCTGGTGCAGCTCGTCGAGCGTCCTGGTCTCCTCGGGGCCGGAGGCGCGCCGGTACGCGGAAGGAGAGGCTGTGGCCGGAGCCGCGGCGGCGCCGAGACCGAGGGCGGCACCCGCGCCCGTGGCGAGGATACGTCGCCTGCTGAGGAAGCTGGACATGTAGGAAAGACCTCTCTGCTGGGAGGGAAGCACGAGACCCGGCGCCATGGACACGGGCCATGATTAGGGCGTGTGCCGAGTGCAGATAGCGCGTGGTCCGTACGGGGTCTTCGGTACTCGGACGGACCGCCGGACATGGTGGCGATCCTGCCGCTATTCGCCACCGGCAACCAGCCACTGCTTTCCTTACGAGCGGTCTTCCTACTACTGACAGGGACAGGCTATGGAGAGGGCAGAGCAGGGGTTTGCCCGGTTCGTGCGAACTTGGTCCGGTTGACGTTGGCGGCGAGCCCCACCGCCGGATGCCGAGCCCGCACCGAACGCCACCGCTTCCTCGACCTCTACGGCATCACACGATCAACCGGACATCCGAGAAAAACGCAGGGCCCTGGCATGCTGTCAGGGCAGGCCGGCATGTGCTGGCGGAAGCATGCGCGGCGGCTCGGGTTACCGGCCCGGGCCGCAGGCCGAGGCGCTGCGGCAGATCGTGGTGCAGAACTACTACCGCGACGCGGCGGGCCGCCTGCGCCGGCGCACCGCCGACGACGGCG
>NZ_JBSFUU010000199.1:0-2799 GCF_053591955.1 Streptomyces sp. NPDC002845
AACACGGCATCAGCCCCCTCACCGCCCTACGCGACCTCTTCGCCGGACGGCCATGGATGCTGCCCGCAACCAGCTGAAACCCCTAAACAGTTACGTTCAGGCTGGGCATTGCCGAGGCCGGCGCCGCGGACGGCCCGCATGTGCGCGCACCTTCCGGCCCCGGGGGTGAAGGCGGCGCTGGTGGCCTTGCTCATGGTGGGGAAGAACCGCTGGCGAGGACACCGCCGCCTTGGCCGACGACGATCGCTAAAGCCGCGCATAATTCCGGTTATGCGCGGGGTGCTGACATGCGCACGTCATCTCTTGTACCCCAAACGTGTTTCACTAGCAGTGAAAGGGCGCGGAGGGGCGATAATTTCGCGAAGATCACCTGATTCGTGATCTTGAAGTCGCATTTACGGAGGCCATCCCGCGCGGGCGGCCGATGACGAGCCGGACGGCGACAAAATGCCTGGCCAGAACCCTTGAAGAGGACCGTCATGCCTCGCTGCGACACCCTGATTCTCCCGCCTCCGTACTCCCCCGGGGAGGCGAACCGCCCAAGCGATCCCTGGGGCCGGCGCAGCCTCGCCCCGGCCCGGTCTCGACGGTAGGGGCGCGGGAGCAATGGGTCGCAGGGCAACGAAGAAGGCGGCGGCGCCAGCGTGATCGCCGAGTCGATCCTGGACCCGGCCACCGGGCACTTTCGTGACGACCTGGACGAGTACGCCGAGCCGTTCGGATCGGGCATGCTCCTGCTCAACTCCGCACAGCTGGCACGCCCGTGGCGTGGGTTCGGCATCGGAGCGGTGCTGGCAGGCAAGGCCATCGCCCGGCTGGGGGCCGGTGCCCGCGGGGCCGCCTGCTACCCGTCCCCGCTGGACCGGACCGGACTTGCGGACGACGCCGCCCGCGACCGCGCCGTCAGCGCCCTGCAACGCACCTGGTCCAGCCTGGGGTTCCGCCCCTACCGGGACGGCGGCGTCTACGTCCTGAACCTCGCCACCACAGCCCTGAGTGAGGCTCTGTCGGTGCTGACCGACCGTATCGAGGCGCTGCCGCAGCCCGACCGTGAGGAGTGGGAGGCAGGGCCCGAGGAGCACTCGGCGTCTGACGTTGGTTCGGGCCGGTCATCGGCTCTGTCGCTCGTCTGCCGCCCGCAGTTCGGCGGCGACCCTGCGGGTCCGATCAGCCGGGAAGACTCCGAGACGCACCCAGGTCCCCACGGTGACGTCCCAGCCCGGTACCAGCCACACCGGCACGTCCCGGAGCACGGCCCGCAGGGCCATGTCCGAGGTGCCTCCGCTGGCGGGGGCGAAGTGGTCGTGGAAGGCGATGACCAACCGGGGGCGCTCGGTCATCAGCATGCGCGTGGTGCGTTCCGGGCCGGCCATCCCCCTCTCTGACAGTCTCGGCTGAGAGGGTATGAGACGGGCCTTCTCCTCGGAGCTGAACATCAAAGGCTCAGACCCACGGAACCGGGTGCCTCGCGGCCGGGTCCATCCCCGTGGCCTTGGCGAGCTCCTTTGCGACGTGGTCGGGCAGCTCACGCTCGGCGGCACCACCCACTCACTTAAGGACACGGACCCGGCTGTGAGCGCATTTTGGGGAGACAATGCTTATGAGCCGGGCCGAGCCCGCGTACATGCAGGCATTTCAGCTTTCGAATGCCCAGTCCCCCGTAGTCGGGTCGCCCGCGATCTGATGGTGAGGCGGACGCTCGGGAAGAGCACTGCGGGTGCGACAGCACCAATCCCGGCGTTCACGACGGCGCAGGACACCGAAGCGGGGACGGAATGCCAACCACCTCCAGGTCTGCATCAGTCCCGGTCTTCCTGCAACTTCAGCATCTCGAAGAAGCCTCCGGCCTGTTCGATCAGCTCGTCGTACGTGCCCATCTCCGAGATCCGGCCCTGGTCGAGGACGATGATCCGGTCGGCGAGGCGAAGACGCCGCTGGAGAAGCTGCCCACACTGCCGCCGACGTCTCGACCCGTCGCCCGGGTTCCGCATAATTCGGCGGCCTAGAGGGTCGAAAGTTGGGTCTGACCTGTGAGGACATGGGTTTGACCGCCTGGAGGGCGTGTCTCTAGGCGGTGGTGTTCATGCTGGTCAGCGCGGTGCGGGCTGAAGGCCGGCGATCTGCCTGGGGGCGGGGATGCCGAGCTTGGCGAGCAGGTCCTGCAGGCGCGACAGCGACGCGACCAGCCGCCGGATCGCGTCGCGGTCGAGTTCGTCCTCACGGCCGAAGGTGAACAGGACCTTCGGCACCGCCCGGCCCTTGACCGGGTCCCATTCGTTGTGGGCCAGGTGCAGGTACCGGACCGTCCCGGACTTGTTCTCCCGCTTCGTCGTCCTCACGTACACGACTCCAGACCATACGGGACAAGTACAGGCCAGTACAGGGAAATCAGAGAAATCGTGTCTCTAGGCACTTTCGGCTGCTACTCCAGCCGACACGGCCCTGACCAGCGGTTTCACCCTGCCGCTGACTCCAGGACCCCCGAATTACGCGGAACGCGGGCGTCGGGCAGACCGCAACCGTGACGACCTCGCGCCCGGCACCAGTTGTCGCGGAAGTGAGAGCCTGGGCCCGCGACCGGGGAATCAACGTGCCCTCCCGGGGCAAGCTCCGCCAGGAGGTCTGGGACGCCTGGCACACCGCTCACGCAGAGCACCACACGGCTGCCCCTGCCTGACCCGCTGCTTCCTGCTTCCGCACGGCCCTTAGTGGTCTGCGTCATAAGTCCTTCGGGGGTTGATCATGCGGCTGGGGCGGCGGAGGATTCTTCTGGGTGATCGGTGGTGTGCCGGTCGAGTC
>NZ_JBSFUU010000200.1:0-2782 GCF_053591955.1 Streptomyces sp. NPDC002845
CCACCGCCCTGCGCATACCGCATACCTCCGGCATACCGCAACAATCATGAAACGTCAGATCCCCACCCGCCATAGCGAGTTCAACCTCAGCACACGCCGGGTCGGCCGGAGCAGGGGGCTCGAGGAGCGCCCGTACGCATCCATCGGCCCGGCCGAGGCGCGTGAAGCCGGTGCCGACTGAGGGCCGTGAGTGAGGCGGAGGCCCCGTAGTAGTCCGTGCGGTTCAGACCGGGCTTGTCTGCGATCTTGCCGCGCAGTTCGCCTCGACTGAAGTCGCCGAGCTTGTCGGTGTCTTCGATCAACTTTCGGAGCTGGGCGACGAGTTGGGTGCGCTTGTCGCGTTCGGCAGCTTCGGGGTTGTAGGAGATCAAGAACCGTTCGCCTTGCCGCAGGTAGCGGCGGTTCTCCCCGGATCCTGGTCAACGCCGGGCAGGTCAAGAACCTGCCCGGCGTTGCCCCCGACGTCTCCGACGCCGCCTGGCCGGCCCAGCTCGGCGCCCACGGCCTGGTCCGCTCCTCCTTCATTCCGTCCCAGCCGGTACGTGAGCTGCGGGACCTGACCCGAGCCCGAACCACCGCCACCCGCGAGCGAGGGGCGTCTCCGGCCGGGCCATGCTCGAAGCCCTCATCCACGATGAACGCGCCCCACAGACCCTCGCGGAGATGGCCAAGCGCAAGCTCCGCAACAAGATCTCGGAACTCACCGAGGCCCTGACCGGTCGGTTCCGTGACCATCACGCCTCCCTGACCCGGCTGCATCTGGACCAGTACGACCAGCTCACCACCGTGATCGGGCAGTTGGACGCGCGGGGCGAGGAAGCGAATGGCCCCCTTTCGTCCCGCTCCCGGCCTCCTCGACACCATCCCCGGGATCAACCGGGCCACCGCCGAAGTGATCACGGCGGAGACCAGCGACGACATGAACTGGTTCACCTCTGCCGGGCACCTCGCCTCCTGGGCCGGAGTCTGCCCCGGCAACCCGTACCTCAAGGAGTGCTCAGGATCGGGGCATTCGGGGCGGCCAGAACCAAAGACACCTACCTGTAGGCCCATTACATGCGGCTGACCGCCCGCCGCGGCACACTCAAGGCCCTGGTCACCATCGAGCACTCGATCATCACTGCGCTGGTCAGAACGAGGAGACCCTGAGCAGACGCTCCTTGACGGCGTCCCCGTCCTGCGACGGCCAGGTCCAGTCGAGACTGCCCGCCGATTGCAGAGCCGCCTTGACGGTTGCGGGCGACGCGGTGGGGTGGGTAGCCCGGTACAGGGCTGCGCCGCCCGTTACGTGCGGAGCGGCCATGGAGGTGCCGGACAGGGTTTCGTAGCCGCCGTTGGCGTAGGTCGAGAGGATGCATACGCCCGGCGCGATCAGGTCGACGTCCGGACCGTAGTTGGAGAAGTCTGCGAAGGTGTCGTCCTGGTCGTCGTAGCATGTCGGCTGGCTCAGGCCACCGGGCTCTCCGTCGAAGTCCGCCAAGGCGCTGACGGTGATCACTTCGTCGTACGCGGCCGGCACCATGTTCCCGGCATCGGCATGGGAGTTTCCGGCTGCCACAGCATAGGTGACGCCCTTGGCAACCGAGGCGCAGATCGCCTCGTGCATGGCGTCGCCGTTGGTCCTGCCGCAGTTGCCGTCGTCGGTGCCGTCGCCGCCCAGGCTCATATTGGCCACGTCGATCTCGTCGGCGTGCTCGGTGACGTGGTCGATGCCGCAGATGACACTCGAGGTGGATCCGAAGCCGAAGGGGTCGAGCACCTGCACCGGCCACAGCCGCGCGCCCGGTGCCACCCCGACGACCCCGGTGTCGTTGTCCAGGGCGCCGATGGTGCCGGCCACATGGGTGCCGTGGCCGTTCCAGTCGAAGGGCTCCAGGAAGGGCAACCAGCAGTTCTTCCCTCCGGCGCGGTACACGTTGAGGTCCGGGTGGCTCAGGTCGATACCGGTGTCGATGACGGCGACGTCCGCGTCCACCCGGGTGTCCGCACCGTCGATGGCGGCAGTCGGGCTGAGATCGGCGTCCACCCGGTTCACGCCGGTAGGGACCGACTGAGTGGTGGCGCGGACCGAGCGGTCCTGCTGCACCGACTGCACCTGGGGGTCCTCGGCGAGCCTGGCCGCGGTGCGTGCGCTCATCGACGCCGCGTAGCCGTGGAGGGCATGGCGATAGGCATGATGCACCATGGCGCCCAGGGTGGAGGCTCGCTCGATCGCCGCTGTTACGGCGTTGTCCATGTCCCCCTGCTTGTCGGAGGCAGGCTTCTTGAGGGTCACGATGTACCGGCCGGGGATCTTGTCGGTCTTGTCAGGCGCTGTGGCTGCGGGCGGGGATTCGAGTGCGGTGGCTGAGGTGGCTACGGCGCCCGGTGTACCAGTTGCCAGGGCCAGCGCCAGAAGGGTCATGCCAAAGAATCTGGGCATCCCGAACCTTTCTCAGGAGCGGTGGGGTGACGAGCCGACCCGGTTGCCATGCGCTGAATATTCGGCTCGTCGGCCTTCTAGAGCTAGCAGGTCTGGCACACCTGGCGGCGACCCGACGTTCGGCGATGCGGAATTCTCCGGCAGCCAATCAGCCGTGTGGCCCTGTGGGCTGCCGGCTGGGGTGTTTCATCACGCCGACGAGGTCTGCGAGTAAAGGCCCGCACAATGCGCGTGACCATGTGGTGGGGGGGGGGGGCGGGGGGGGCCCCCCCCCCCCAAACTCAGGGTGAAGGAGACGATAAACAACCAAGCCACCCCCAACAAAGGAGAAAACACCCACCACCCCACCAAAGCCGAGGG
>NZ_JBSFUU010000201.1:0-2692 GCF_053591955.1 Streptomyces sp. NPDC002845
GCGGCGTATGCCTCGAAGGGGGCAACCTGGGGATGCGTGGTCCGGCGGGGTGTGGGTTGCGGCAACAATGGGGGGATGAGTGACAGTCCAGCTCCCCTCGCGGATCCGCATCTTGTGTTCGACCCGGTCACCGGGGTCCGGGATGTGGTGATCCTCGGATCGACCGGGTCGATCGGTACCCAGGCGATCGATCTTGTCCTGCGTCATCCGGACCGGTTCCGGGTGAGCGGCCTGTCGGCGGCCGGGGGGAGGGTGGGGCTGCTGGCCGAGCAGGCGCACCGGCTGCGTGTGCGGACGGTCGCGGTGGCGCGCCAGGACGTGGTGCCCGCGCTGCGGGAGGCGCTGGCCGGCCGGTACGGGGCCGGGGAGCCGGTGCCGGAGGTCCTGGCCGGTCCGGACGCGGCGACGCAGCTGGCGGCGTCCGTGTGTCACACGGTGCTGAACGGCATCACCGGCTCGATCGGCCTGGCGCCGACCCTGGCGGCGCTGGGGGCGGGCCGGACGCTGGCGCTGGCCAACAAGGAGTCCCTGATCGTGGGCGGTCCGCTGGTGCGGGCGGTGGCCCGGCCGGGGCAGATCATCCCGGTCGACTCCGAGCATGCCGCGCTGTTCCAGGCGCTGGCCTGCGGGGCGCGGGCTCAGGTGCGCAAGCTCGTGGTCACCGCCTCGGGGGGCCCGTTCCGGGGCCGGACGCGGGCGGAGCTGGCGGAGGTGACCCCGGCCGAGGCGCTGGCCCATCCCACCTGGGCCATGGGCCCGGTGATCACCGTCAACTCGGCGACGCTGGTGAACAAGGGCCTCGAAGTCATCGAGGCGCACCTGCTGTACGACATCGCCTTCGAGCGGATTGAGGTGGTCGTGCATCCTCAGTCGTATGTGCACTCGATGGTGGAGTTCACGGACGGATCGACGCTGGCCCAGGCGACGCCTCCCGACATGCGCGGGCCGATCGCCCTCGGCCTGGGCTGGCCGGAGCGTGTCCCGGACGCCGCGCCCGCCTTCGACTGGACGCGGGCGTCCAGCTGGGAGTTCTTCCCGCTCGACGACGAGGCGTTTCCGTCGGTCGGGCTCGCCCGGCAGGTCGGGCGGCTCGGGGGCACGGCCCCGGCGGTGTTCAACGCGGCCAACGAGGAGTGCGTGGACGCCTTCCTCAACGCCGGCCTGCCCTTCAACGCGATCATGGACACCGTCACCCGGGTCGTGGAGGAACACCACACCCCCACAACCGGAACGGGAACGTCGCTGACGGTGGGGGACGTCCTGGAGGCGGAGGCCTGGGCACGGGCCCGGGCCCGGGAACTGACCAAGACCAAGACCACCCCCACCTCTACCCCCACCCCCACCTCTACCCCTACCCCCACGCCGGCGAAGACGCAGCGGACGACCGCGGAGGCGCGTGCATGACGACCCTGATGACGATCCTGGGCATAGTGGTCTTCGCGATCGGCCTGGGGGTCTCGATCGCCTGGCACGAGCTGGGCCACCTGTCCACGGCCAAACTGTTCGGCATCCGGGTGCCGCAGTACATGGTCGGCTTCGGCCCCACCCTCTTCTCCCGCACACGGGGGGAGACCGAGTACGGCATCAAGGCGATCCCGCTGGGCGGCTACATCCGCATGATCGGCATGTTCCCGCCCGGCAAGGACGGCCGCCTGGAAGCCCGCTCCACCTCCCCGTTCCGCGGGATGATCGAAGACGCCCGCGCGGCCGCGTTCGAGGAACTGCGCCCCGGCGACGAACACCGCCTCTTCTACACCCGCAAACCCTACAAACGCGTCATCGTGATGTTCGCGGGCCCGTTCATGAACCTCATCCTCGCCGTGGCGATCTTCCTCGGAGTGATGATGACGTTCGGCATCAACACCCAGACCACCACGGTCGGCCAGGTCTCCGACTGCGTCATCCAGGCCAGCGCCAACCGCACCGAATGCCGGCCGGGCGACAAGCCCGCCCCCGCCAAGGCCGCCGGCCTGAAACCCCAGGACACCATCGTCGCGTTCAACGGCGAGCCCATCGAGGACTGGTCCGCCCTGCAGTCCGCGATCCGCGCCCACCCCGGCCGGCAGGTCACCCTCACCGTCGAACGCGAAGGCCGGCAGACCGACCTGACGGCCACCCTGATCCGCAACCAGGTCAGCAAGACCGACGGCGACGGCGGCTACGTCCAGGGCCAGTACGTGTACGCCGGCTTCCTCGGCTTCACCCCCGCCAGCGGCATCGTCCCGCAAACCTTCACCCAGTCCGTCGACCGCATGGGCGACATGATGGAAAACGGCGTCGAAGCCCTCCTCGCGCTGCCCGCCAAGGTCCCCGCCCTGTGGGACGCCGCCTTCGGCGACGGCGAACGCGAACCCGACTCACCCATGGGCGTGGTCGGCGCCGCCCGCGTCGGCGGCGAGATCGCCAACCTCGACATCCCCGCCTCCCAGCAGATCGCCACCTTCCTCATGCTCGTGGCCGGCTTCAACCTCTCCCTCTTCCTGTTCAACATGCTCCCCCTGCTCCCCCTCGACGGCGGCCACATCGCCGGCGCCCTGTGGGAATCAGCCCGCCGCAACACCGCCAAACTCCTGCGCCGCCCCGACCCCGGCCCCTTCGACGTCGCCAAACTCATGCCCGTCGCCTACGTCGTCGCCGGAGTCTTCATCTGCTTCACCCTCCTGGTACTCATCGCCGACGTAGTGAACCCGGT
>NZ_JBSFUU010000202.1:0-2685 GCF_053591955.1 Streptomyces sp. NPDC002845
TCGGGTGGCAGGGGTCGATGAAGCAGGAACCCAAGGGAGCACCGCGTAGCGGTGCTGACCGGAATCGCCTGCGTTCACGCAGGCGAGGATGTCAAACGCTGATCTTCTGACCGGGATCGGCTGAGTGCGATCGCAAGGCGCCGGAGCGCCCTCGTGGCGGAGCCACGTGGGCGTTTCGGCAACGCCGCGAGCGTGCGTGCCCAGCGCCGCGACGCCGCGGGGCAACTCAATACAGGCCCTAGTGGCAGTCTTGGTTTCGGCGGCCGTCCAGGCTTTGGTGGCACGTCTCGGTGCCGGCCGGCATCATCCCAGCCCATCCGGCGTTCGAGGGCGAGGCCGGAGGCCGACAGCGGGGGTCTGGGGGCGGCGGCCCCCGGAGGCCCGCACCGGCGCGGGGCGCCTACTGGGCGGGCGGTACCGACGTCCCCTCGCCCACCCTCCTCGCGTCCGTGCCCCAGCTGGCCAGCAGGCGTAGCGCCTCCGCCGAGGGGGAGCCCGGTTCGGCGTGGTAGGTGATCAGGGACTGCTCGCTGTCGTCGCCCAGGCGGAACGTCTCGAAGGACAGGGCCAGCTCGCCGACCAGCGGATGCCGGATGTGCTTGACGCCATGGCTCTTCTCCTTGACGTCATGCGTCGCCCACAGCCGCCTGAACTCCTCGCTCTTCACGGAGAGTTCGCCCACCAGCCCCGACAGATGGGGGTCGTCCGGATGGCAGCCCGCGTCCATGCGCAGATAGCTGACCAAGTCCGACGCCTTCTGATCCCACTCCACGAACAGCTCGCGGTACTCCGGCCTGAGGAACACCAGTCGCGCCCAGTTCCGCTCCTGCGCGGGCAGCTCGGACCAGTCGCCGAAGACCGCCGCGGCCATCCGGTTCCACACGAGGATGTCCGTGCGCCGCCCCACGACGTACGCCGGGACGCCGTCCATCACGTCCAGCAGCTGCCGCAGCGCACCCCGCACCTGCTGCGTCCGCGCCGTCGGCTTCTTCTTGTGCTGCTTCGGCTTGGCGAGATGCGTGAGGTGCGCGTGCTCGGCGTCGGTGAGCCGCAGCGCGCGGGCGATCGCGTCCAGCACCTCCGCCGACACGTTCCGCCCGTTGCCCTGCTCCAGGCGCGTGTAGTACGCCACGGACACCCCGGCGAGCTGCGCCAGCTCCTCGCGGCGCAACCCGGGAACCCGGCGGTGCCGCCCGAAGTCCGGCAGCCCCACGTCCTCCGGCTTCAGCCGGGCCCGTCGGCTGCGCAGAAACTCGCTGAGCTCGGCACGCCGGTCCAGGCCCGCGCGGGTGTCCGCGGCGGGCCCCTGCACGGCGTCGGGCTGTTCGTCCATGCGTCCAGTATTCATGGTCGTACGCGCACGAACCTGACCCCGCCAGTAGTAGGCACAGCAAGCGTACGCAGAGGCGTGACCTGGGTGGATCCCGTGCACTGCGGCAGGCTGGGTGCCGCACCCGGCCGGAAGGCAGGCCGGGCGCAGGACGACTCCCTAGGAGACCCCCGGCATGACCACCACTGTTGCCGCCTACGCAGCCCCCGCCGCGAAGGCCCCGCTGGAGCGCACCACCATCGAGCGCCGTGCGGTCCGTGAGTTCGATGTGCTGATCGACATCAAGTTCTCCGGAATCTGTCACTCGGACATCCACCAGGCCCGGGAGGGCTGGGGCGAGGCCATGTTCCCGATGGTCCCCGGCCATGAGATCGCGGGCGTGGTCTCCGAGGTCGGACCCGGTGTCACCAGGTTCGCAGTCGGCGACCGCGTGGGCGTCGGCTGCTTGGTCGACTCCTGCCGTGAGTGCGTCAACTGCGAGGCCGGCCTGGAGCAGTACTGCACCGGCGGCAACGTCGGCACGTACAACGCGCTCGACAAGAACGGCGAGCCCACCTACGGCGGCTACGCGGAGACGATCGTCGTCGACGAGAACTTCGTCGTACGCATCCCCGACGGCCTGAAGCTCGACGAGGCCGCCCCGCTGCTCTGCGCCGGCATCACCACGTACTCCCCGCTCAGGCACTGGAACGCGGGCCCCGGCAAGAAGGTCGCGATCCTCGGCATGGGCGGCCTCGGCCACATGGGCGTCAAGATCGCACACGCGCTCGGCGCCGAGGTCACCGTCCTCTCGCAGTCCCTGCGCAAGAAGGAGGACGGCCTGAAGCTGGGCGCCGACCACTACCACGCCACCAGCGACCCGAAGACCTTCGAGGAGCTGCGCGGCTCCTTCGACCTGATCCTGTCGACGGTGTCGGCTGCGCTGGACGTGGACGCGTTCCTGTCGCTGCTGAAGACGGGGGGCGCGTTCGTGAATGTGGGCGCCCCCGAGGAGCCCGTCTCGCTCAACCTCTTCTCGGTGATCGGCGGCGGCAAGACGCTGGCCGGCTCCATGATCGGCGGCATCCAGGAGACCCAGGAGATGATGGACTTCTGCGCCGAGCACGGCTTCGGCGCCGAGATCGAGCTGATCAGTGCGAGCGAGATCAACGAGGCGTACGAGCGGGTGCTGGCCAGCGATGTGCGGTACCGGTTCGTGATCGACACGGCGACGATCTGACGGACTGGGGGACTGCGGGCTGAGGCCGCCACCGGGGTGCCCCGGTGGCGGCCTCAGCCCGTGTGCGAACGCGCGCTCGGGTCCGGAGACGTAGACCGTAGGGACGACGTGGGAGGAGACCATCCGCCGATGGTCT
>NZ_JBSFUU010000203.1:0-2677 GCF_053591955.1 Streptomyces sp. NPDC002845
GTGGGCACACGCCCGCGCAGGCACTATCCCGACGTTTCCGCAGCTCAACCCCTGTTCTCGGCTCATCCGCATGCCCACCAACTGCGGAACTCAGGAAGCATGTGGCAGACCGTGACAGCCAGACCAGTCTGGGCGGCGAACGCAGCCAGCTCGGTCTTGAAGGCGCGGGTGCGGTAGCCGTTGGATCCGCCCGCATCGGCGGTGATCAGGAGCCGCCTGGCCTGCGGGTAGTCGAGGCGTCCTTGCCCGTTCCACCAGCGGCGGATCGATTCGACCGCGAAGCTGGCGGTGTCGTGATCCGTACCGACATTCACCCAGCCGGTGTTCGCCGTCAGGTCGTAAATGCCGTAGGGCAGGGCCCTGCCCAGTGCATCACCGGGGAAGTCATGGACGTCAACCCGCACGGGTTCACCGGCCGGCCACCAGTGGCGTCGCGAAGGTGATCCGGTCCGGGTTCACACCCACGACTTCCCCGACGCCGATCTGGGTAAGGCGATCCCGTACGGAATCTACGACCTGACTGCGGACGCGGGCTGGGTCAACGTCGGCACCGACCACGACACCGCAGCCTTCGCCGTCGCCTCCGTCCGCCGCTGGTGGCACGCGGTCGGGCGCGACACCTACCCGCGCTCGCACCGTCTGCTGATCACCGCGGACGCGGATGGCTCCAACGGCTACCGCCCCCGGGCCTGGAAGTTCGAGCTGGCCGCGCCGGCTGTCGAGACCGGCTTGGAGATCACCGTGTGTCACTTTCCTCCGGGCACATCGAAGTGGAACCGAATCGAGCACCGGCTGTTCTCCCACATCACGATGAACTGGCGGGGCAGGCCGCTGACCAGCCATGAAGTCATCGTGAACAGCATCGCAGCGACCACCACCCGCACGGGGCTGACAGTCCGCGCCGAACTCGACACCGCCATCTACGAGACCGGCGTCCGCATCAGTGACGGGCAACTGAACGCCCTGCCGCTGAGCCGCCATGACTGGCACGGCGACTGGAACTACACTCTCCGCCCCCAGGAACATCGCCGGGACGGCGTCCTTCCGATCCCGCCCCAGAACGAAGCCGGCCCCGGCCGCGACTGGCTGATCCATCCCGCCCTCACCGGCATCCCGCACGGGCAGTGGGACTCGCTGGTCACCGAGTTGGCTGCGGCCCGCGCGGCTCAGCGGGAAGCAGACCTCCAGCAGCGACGCGGCGGCGACCGGCAGAAGACCCCTGCCGTCGGCCTCTACACCGGTCGACGCCCCGGCCTGACCCTCGTCGACCGACTCTTGGCCACCATCCTCTACCAGAGGTTCAAACTCCCCCAGGTCGTCATCGCCCCGCTCTTCACCGTGACACCCGTGACCCTCAACCGGGCCATCAGCCACACCCGCCGGCTCCTCCACGACATCGGACACGCCAGCGAACCCGCCGAGACGCGACTGGCCACCCTCGACGATCTCACCACACACCTCGGCATCCCCAAACCGGAGATCAAGACGGCGAGTTATTGATCTGCAAGCCCTGACGCAACGGTGTTGAGGTCATAGGCTCGATAGGGGTGTGCCGTGCTCGATTACCCGGGCACGGCACACCTCGCTGTCAGATGGTGCCTGATCGCTTATTCAGGCCCTCTTGTCCCGGAGCGGGCGCAGGCTTACGGCACTGGCTGAGGCGTAATCTCACGCCACGCGCCACAAGGATCGCCTGGGGCGGTGGGCGGCGATACGAATGCCGTCCCATTCCAGGCACATTCCCCCAGCTCGAACAGGCGATCGTCCACGGTAAGCACCTTGAAGAACCAGGTGTTGGTGGGCACTGTGGGGTCGACCTCCGTGGTGGGCGGAACATCCGGCTCTGCCGCGTTCCAGTACACGACGGAGGCCGTGCACGGGGCAGTACCTGCGGGAAGAGCAGGAAGCTCATCCCACACATAGTCCGCACCACTGGCGACATTGGCGCGAGTGCCCCCAAAGACCTCGCCATCAGTGGTGGAGACGACGGAGATTTCCGTGTCGCTCGCCAGAAGGTTTGAGGTGTCGATGTGGTTGCACGCAACCGGCCCTGTCGGTCCGGGAGGACCAGCAGGACCGGGAGGGCCGGCAGGACCCGGCTTCCCCTTGCACTTGTCCTTGTCGCACTTATCAGCCGCTGACGCGAGCCCGGTGCTCACACTTGTCTCGGCCGCGTGCGCGGTCGAGAGTGCCGGGCTGGTGATGCCCAGCATGAGAAGGGTCAGGCACGCCGTCGCGGAGCGGGTGAATTTTCTACTTCGCGGCGGCAGCGGACCAAGGTCGGATGATTTCCGACGCTTTGGATTCATGTATCGCTCCCTGTAGAACCGAGTGATTTCTCGAAGAGGCGCAAGTGCGCCCCTTGACATTATTCGGACGTGCGTGTCACCGAAGGCGGAGCCGCACTGAATGTTCAGCACATTGGCTCAGCCTGAGTAGGGTCGGGGACTGGCGCGGTGACTGCTGCTCCGTTTCCAGTCCCCGCCGCTTCAATCCGGACATGAGGTTCTCCCTCATCCGGCTTTCCGACATCGTTCACCGGCTGGCATGCGCCGTCGCCCAGTGCACGTTCCCGCTCAGGCGGTACTGAGGTTGAACTCGCTATGGCGGGTGGGGATCTGACGTTTCATGATTGTTGCGGTATGCCGGAGGTATGCGGTATGCGCAGGGCGGTGGG
>NZ_JBSFUU010000204.1:0-2581 GCF_053591955.1 Streptomyces sp. NPDC002845
AAGGACTCCGTGGTGCTGGTCGGCCTCGGCGCGGTCGGGCTGGTCGCGATCGGCAGTTCGGTGTTCGCGACCAGTGCCGTCGGCTGGGCTGAAGTCAACACCGTTGCGTTAGCGCTGTGAGCGGCTGTTGAGGCCGTGTTCGAAGAATGCGACGGTGGTGTGGACGGTGTAGTTCTGGGCCTTCTGGGGGAGCTGTCCGGCGTTCGGGCCGTACTTGCTGGTGGGGTTCTTGCGGGTGCGGGCCTTCACTCGTTGCCGTCGGTGGGCGGGCAGGAGGTCGCTCAGGGCGGCGTGGCCGATCGTGCCGGCCAGGTCGATGAGGGTGCCGGGGAAGATTCCATGGCCCGCGGTGACGGTGTCGGTTGCGGCGGCCAGCAGGACGGTGAAGCTGATCCGTTCCATGGGTATGTCCGGCCGTCCGGTCAGGGCGTCGTCGCCGGCGCGGATCAGAGCCTGGTAGGCGGTGAGCAGGGCGTAGACCTCCTGGTCGAGGCCGTCGATGCTGCGGGAGCGCAGGACGCGGCCGTCGAGCATCGTGGCCTTGATCGAGAAATACGTGGTTTCCGCCTGCCACCTGCGGTGATAGAGCTCAACGAGTTCGGCGGCCGGATAGCGGACGGGGTCCAGCAGGTTGGTGATCAGCCGCCACTGCTCGGTACGGACGGTGCCGTCGGCCAGGGTGATGGTGAGGGTCGCCTCGATCACGCGCACCGGCAGCAGTACCCGCAGGACGCCGTAGCCGATGCGGGCGATGTAGGAGCCGTCACCCAGGTGCTCGGCGGGGGTGGGGACGCGGCGGGCTCCGGAGCGCACCAGGAACCGCGCCCCGCTGTGGTGGATCGCGTCGAGGAACTCGTTGCCGTCGAGGGCCGCGTCGGCCAACAGGAGCATCGTCTCGTTCAGACCGGTCAACATCCGCTTGGCGTAGGGGAGTTCGCCCTGGGATTCCGGTCCGAAGGCTGCGGCTATGAGCGCGCGGGTGCCGCACTCGACCAGGACCAGCAGCCGCATCAGCCGATAGCCGAACTCCAGGCTCTCCCCGGCCCGCTTGGGGTAGCGCCAGGTGAGTGTCTCGTCATCGGGGGTGTGCAGCAGGGTCCCGTCGACGGCCACCGTGCGCAGGCCCCGGTAGAAGGACCCGGCCCGCCCGGGACGGGCGACGGGCCCGGCGAGCGTCTCGAACAGAGCCCGCAAAGGCGCGGCCCCCACCCTGCGTCTGGCCCGCGTCAGCGAAGAGACCGCGGGACACACCAGGGCCAGCGGGGTCAGGGCGGCGGTCAGCTTGGACCACACCGTGCGGTACGAGTGGTGCTCGAACAGCGCGAGAGCGAGCACGAAGTACACCACCACCCGCGAAGGCAGCAGCCGCAGGCGCTTCTCGCGCCGGCCCGTCTCCTCCAGTACCGCGTCCACCAGCGCGAAGTCCACGATCTGGGTCAACTCCCCCAGATGACCCGGCGCGAACACACCCCGGGCTGTCTCGATCGTGGACGTGATGACAGACTTCTCCCGCAACGGGACCCCTGACCTTGATCGATTTTCTCGCCGATCGTTGATCTACAGGAGTCCCGTTGTCTCGTACAACCTCTCTTGCCTCGCAGCTCACAGCACTAAGGCCCGTAAAGAATCAACACGTTGGTTTGGTCTCTGTCGTGAGGGTCGCGCCGTGTGCGGCGGCGTGAACGAGGAGTCCTGCCAGGGTGTTGAGGTGTGCTGCTGGGGGCCGCGGTGTGTGTGCGTGCTGGTCCATCAGTCCCCGGATCTCGCTGGTGGTGTGGCGGATGGTGTCCTTGCTGACGGCGAAGAGGTGGGCCAGCACGGTGGGCGGCAGGGCGAGGTTTTGTTGCAGCACGGTGACCAGGACCCGGTCGACCAGATCGAGTTTGGCTTTGCGGCCGCCGCCCGGGGCCCGGCGTCGCTCGCCGCCGTCGCGTCGGGCGGCGGGGTCCTGTTTCTGCAGCGTCTGCCAGTCGGCGGTCAGGGTCTCGGTCAGCTCGGTCAGTGCGGTGCAGGTCATACCGGTCAGCGCGGGATGTGACAGAGCACCGCGGTCGAAGACCGCCGTCGGCCCGGGCGTTGGTCCGGTGGGGCCTGCCGGGCTGGCGGGGTGGGGGTGCACGGTGTAGTTCCATTCGCCGTGGAAGGCATGTCCGGTGACCGGCACTGCGTTCAGCTCGGCATCGCTGACCTTCACACCGGTGGGATAGGCGCCGGTGTCGAGTTCGGCATGGACGGTGAGACCGGTGCGGGTGGTGGTCGCGGCGATGGACTGCACGACGACCTCGTGGCTGCTCAGCGGCCTGCCGCGCCAGTTCATGGTGATCGCGGAGAACAGCCGATGCTCCACCTTGTTCCACTTCGATGTGCCCGGCGGCACCTGAGTTCCGCAGTTCGTAGGCACGTACGGGTCCGTCGATCGGTGTCTGCGCAGGTCACGGTGTTGCGGTGTACGCGCGGCGCGTGAAACGCGTGGGCACACGCCTACTCCCTGAGGCATTGATCTTCTTGCTGTGATCGTTGATGCTGTGGGCATGTACTTGCGGACCACCCAGCGGAAGAACAAGAACGGCACGACGGTCCG
>NZ_JBSFUU010000205.1:0-1287 GCF_053591955.1 Streptomyces sp. NPDC002845
GTCGTGACTGCGTGCCTTTTGAAGAATGAGCCTGCGAGTTTGCGGTGTGTTGCGAGGTTAACCCGTGTGGGGAAGCCGTAGCGAAAGCGAGTCCGAACAGGGCGGTGTAGTAGCGCGCTCAAGACCCGAAGCGGAGTGATCTAGCCATGGGCAGGCTGAAGCGGCTGTAAGAGGTCGTGGAGGGCCGAACCCACCAGGGTTGAAAACCTGGGGGATGACCTGTGGTTAGGGGTGAAAGGCCAATCAAACTCCGTGATAGCTGGTTCTCCCCGAAATGCATTTAGGTGCAGCGTCGTGTGTTTCTTGCCGGAGGTAGAGCACTGGATAGGCGATGGGCCCTACCGGGTTACTGACCTTAGCCAAACTCCGAATGCCGGTAAGTGAGAGCGCGGCAGTGAGACTGTGGGGGATAAGCTCCATGGTCGAGAGGGAAACAGCCCAGAGCATCGACTAAGGCCCCTAAGCGTACGCTAAGTGGGAAAGGATGTGGAGTCGCAGAGACAACCAGGAGGTTGGCTTAGAAGCAGCCATCCTTGAAAGAGTGCGTAATAGCTCACTGGTCTAGTGATTCCGCGCCGACAATGTAGCGGGGCTCAAGCGTACCGCCGAAGTCGTGTCATTGCAGCATGAGGGCCAACGCCCGCTGTGATGGGTAGGGGAGCGTCGTCTGCCGGGTGAAGCAGCCGTGGAAGCGAGTTGTGGACGGTTGACGAGTGAGAATGCAGGCATGAGTAGCGATTCACACGTGGGAAACGTGTGCGCCGATTGACTAAGGGTTCCTGGGTCAAGCTGATCTGCCCAGGGTAAGTCGGGACCTAAGGCGAGGCCGACAGGCGTAGTCGATGGATAACCGGTTGATATTCCGGTACCCGCTGTGACGCGTCAAACATCGAGTCCATTAATGCTAAGGCCGTGAAGCCGTCCTGGATCCTTCGGGTGAAGGGGAGTGGTGGAGCCGCTGAACCAAGGTGGTAGTAGGTGAGTGATGGGGTGACGCAGGAAGGTAGTCCATCCCGGGCGGTGGTTGTCCCGGGGTAAGGGTGTAGGCCGGTGTGCAGGTAAATCCGTGCACCATGGGGCTGAGACCTGATGCCGAGCCGATTGTGGTGAAGTGGATGATCCTATGCTGTCGAGAAAAGCCTCTAGCGAGTGTTGTGGCGGCCCGTACCCTAAACCGACTCAGGTGGTCTGGTAGAGAATACCGAGGCGTTCGGGTGAACTATGGTTAAGGAACTCGGCAAAATGCCCCCGTAACTTCGGGAGAAGGGGGGCCACACCCGGTGATCA
>NZ_JBSFUU010000205.1:1382-2579 GCF_053591955.1 Streptomyces sp. NPDC002845
GTGTGAGCTGGGGGTGGCCGCAGAGACCAGCGAGAAGCGACTGTTTACTAAAAACACAGGTCCGTGCGAAGCCGTAAGGCGATGTATACGGACTGACGCCTGCCCGGTGCTGGAACGTTAAGGGGACCGGTTAGCTCACTTTCGGGTGGGCGAGGCTGAGAACTTAAGCGCCAGTAAACGGCGGTGGTAACTATAACCATCCTAAGGTAGCGAAATTCCTTGTCGGGTAAGTTCCGACCTGCACGAATGGCGTAACGACTTCTCGACTGTCTCAACCATAGGCCCGGTGAAATTGCACTACGAGTAAAGATGCTCGTTTCGCGCAGCAGGACGGAAAGACCCCGGGACCTTTACTACAGTTTGATATTGGTGTTCGGTTCGGCTTGTGTAGGATAGCTGGGAGACTGTGAACATCGCACGCCAGTGTGGTGGGAGTCGTCGTTGAAATACCAGTCTGGTCGTGCTGGATGTCTAACCTGGGTCCGTGATCCGGATCAGGGACAGTGTCTGATGGGTAGTTTAACTGGGGCGGTTGCCTCCTAAAGGGTAACGGAGGCGCCCAAAGGTTCCCTCAGCCTGGTTGGCAATCAGGTGGTGAGTGTAAGTGCACAAGGGAGCTTGACTGTGAGACCGACGGGTCGAGCAGGGACGAAAGTCGGGACTAGTGATCCGGCGGTGGCTTGTGGAAGCGCCGTCGCTCAACGGATAAAAGGTACCCCGGGGATAACAGGCTGATCTTCCCCAAGAGTCCATATCGACGGGATGGTTTGGCACCTCGATGTCGGCTCGTCGCATCCTGGGGCTGGAGTCGGTCCCAAGGGTTGGGCTGTTCGCCCATTAAAGCGGTACGCGAGCTGGGTTTAGAACGTCGTGAGACAGTTCGGTCCCTATCCGCTGTGCGCGTAGGAGTCTTGAGAAGGGCTGTCCCTAGTACGAGAGGACCGGGACGGACGAACCTCTGGTGTGCCAGTTGTCCTGCCAAGGGCATGGCTGGTTGGCTACGTTCGGGAGGGATAACCGCTGAAAGCATCTAAGCGGGAAGCCTGCTTCGAGATGAGGACTCCCACCCCCTTGAGGGGGTAAGGCTCCCAGTAGACGACTGGGTTGATAGGCCGGATCTGGAAGGCGGGTAACCGCTGGAGGTGACCGGTACTAATAGGCCGAGGGCTTGTCCTCAGTTGCTCGCGTCCACTGTGT
>NZ_JBSFUU010000206.1:0-2562 GCF_053591955.1 Streptomyces sp. NPDC002845
CGAAATCCTCGATGTCTGCCGCAAGGAAATTCTCGCGTCACTGGCACACCACAACAGCGACCAGGTGGCGGCACGGAGCTCAGAAGCCTGACCGCGGCCGAGCGGCGCAAGCCCACGACGGGGGGCGCCGCTCGATGACGGAACATGGCCGTGAGCTCATGGATGAGGCACTTTCCAGAGCCCGCCTTGTACGAGCGGCCATCGCGTACATCGAAGGCCTGCACGTCAACAACCGCGATGACTTCTGCGGCGAGGCACGCGCCTTCGACATGGACCCCCTCCAGATCTTTATCGACCTGAGCGGGGTCAAATTCAGCGGTTGCGACGCCGCCGACTGGGTGCGTCGACGCCACCGCATCAACCTGCACACTTCCGACCACCGGCGCATCAACGCGCAGCTCACCCACGCCGATGAGGGGACGACGACGGCGCGCCTCCTCGATGGCCTGCGCGATCTTGTCGCTCACGTCGACGAGTTGCCGCCTGCCCCTGATGTCCGTGTCCCGGACCCCGGCGACCACGGTCTCCAGCAGGAGACCCTTCCGCGCGATGCCTACTTCGGTGAGGTCGAGCAGGTGGCCGCAGATCGGACGGTCGGCCGGATCCGTGCCGAGATACTCATGGGAGGACTATCCATTCGGTAGCCCTCTACCTGAGCCCCGCTGCCCCGACTGCCCGGCTATGCCGCCGTCGGTCCCGCCACCGTCCACCCCGGGGCCTGCGGGTGGGCGATGAGATCCTCGTGGTGGATCCGGTCGCCGCAGGTCGCGCAGGTGACTGTCGGGACGAGTTCGTTGCCGCAGGAGTGCTCGACGATCATGGGGCGGTCGTCGGCCGTGCGCAGATGGCGGTCGCCCCACGCCATCAGGGTCATCAGGACCGGTTCCAGCTCAAGGCCCGCCGGTGTGGGCCGGTACTCGAAGCGCTGCGGGCGCTCGCTGTACGCGCGCTTGGTGAGGATCCCGGCGTCGACCAGGCGGCGCAGCCGGGTGGCCAGGACGTCGCGCGGGGCCCCGATATTGCGCACCAACTGATCGAAGCGGCCGTTGCGCAGACATACCTCCCGCAGGACGAGCAGGGAGTACTTCTCACCGACGAGGGCGAGCGTGTCGGCGATCGAGCAGGGGCGGGGCTCTTTGGAGTCCTTGGTGGCGGCCATGGAGCCAGTCTAAGGACGCGATCGGTGGTGGGTTTGGTTTTCAGACTTACCGAGTTATGGTGAGTTTGGATTTCCTACTCACCGGTAGTCGCCCTCGTGCCCCACTGTGGAGGCCGCACATGCGTGACGCAGTCGTCGTCGAAGCCGTACGCACCCCGATCGGCAAGGGCAAGCCCAACGGCTCCCTCACCGATGTCCACCCCGTTGAACTCCTCGCCCACACCCTGCGCACCCTCGTCGCGCGCTCCGGTGTCGACCCCGCGCTGATCGACGACGTCATCGGCGGCACCGTCGACCAGGTCGGCGAGCAGGCCATGAACACCACCCGCTACGCCGTGCTCTCGGCGGGCTTCCCGGAGACGGTGCCCGCGACCACGGTCGACCGGCAGTGCGGCTCCTCCCAGCAGGCCGTGCACTTCGCGGCCCAGGGAGTCATGTCGGGGGCGTACGACCTGGTCGTCGCCTGCGGGGTCGAGTCGATGAGCCGGGTGCCGATGTGGTCCAACGTGCCGCCCGGCAAGGACCCGTTCGGCCCGGGTGTCGCCGCGCGCTTCCCCGAGGGACTCGTCCCGCAGGGCATCAGCGCCGAACTCATCACCGCCAAGTGGTCCCTCACCCGCGGACAATTGGACGCCTTCGCCGCCTCCTCGCACCACCGGGCCACCGAGGCCTGGCAGCGAGGTCTCTTCGACGCCGAGGTCGCGCCCCTGGACGGGGCCTCGCGCGACGAGTGCGTACGGCCCAGCAGCACGCCGGAGGTCCTCGCGGGACTCAAGCCCGCCTTCTACGACCCCGCGTTCGCCGAGCGCTTCCCGCAGATCGAGTGGAACGTGACGGCCGGGAACTCCAGCCCGGTCAACGACGGCGCCTCCGCCGTGCTGATCACCTCCAGTGAGACCGCGGCCCGCCTCGGTCTGCGCCCGCTCGCCCGGCTGCACAGCTTCGCCGTCACCGGATCCGACCCGCTGCTGATGCTCACCGGCGTGATCCCGGCGACCGAGAAGGTGCTGCGCAGGGCCGGTCTGCGCCTCGACGACATCGACCTGTTCGAGGTCAACGAGGCGTTCTCCAGCGTCGTCCTGGCCTGGCGTCAGGAGACCGGGGCCGATCTCGACAAGGTCAATGTGCACGGCGGCGCGATCGCCCTCGGCCACCCGCTCGGCGCGAGCGGCACCCGGCTGACCACGACCCTCGTCCACGCGATGCGCGCACGCGGCGCCCGCTACGCCCTCCAGACGATGTGCGAGGCGGGCGGCCTGGCCAACGCGATGATCCTGGAAGGCCTGGAGGCTTAGCGGGCCCGAAGATCGCCACGACTACCCACACGCCACCCGTCTGATGATCACCGCCGACGCGGGCGGCTCCAACGGCTACCGCACCCGCGCCTGGAAGAGTGAACTCGC
>NZ_JBSFUU010000207.1:0-2464 GCF_053591955.1 Streptomyces sp. NPDC002845
CGGGTCGGAAGCTGCTTCTTGATTGATGGGCCACGCTTGGTCATTTCGGGATAACTTTCCAGGATGGACCAAGGAATGGTTTCGGCGACGCGGGCTGCCCGGATTCTGGGTGTGTCCACCCGGACGCTGCGCAGATACACGGCATCAGGGCTGCTGGCCGACCGTCGGTCGCCGGGCGGGAAGCGCATCTTCTCCGTGGTGGAACTGGAGGCCCTGCGGTCCGAGGCGGCCAAGCTGCCCGATGTTGAGGGCGTGGTGCTCTATGGCCGTGTGTCGTCGCAGCGGCAGCGGTCCGAGGGGGACCTTGACCGGCAGATGGCCAGGTTGCGGAAGGCCGCCGAGGGGCGGCCGGTGGTGGGCGAGTTCTTCGACGTGGCCTCCGGCCTGTCGGACCAGCGGCGAGGGCTGCGTAGGGCGTTGACGTTGTGCCAGCGGCCGGAGGTGTCGGTGCTCCTGGTCGAGCATGAGGAGCGGCTCGCCCGGTTCGGGACCGGGGTCATACGGGATGTGATGCTGCCTGCGTTCGGCGTCTCGCTGGAGGTGACCGGTGCGGATGAGGGTCTGGACGCTTCGCAGGAATCGGAGCTGGTCAAGGACATGCTCGCGGTCGTCACCTCGTTCTCGGGCCGGCTGTACGGGCAGCGGTCGGCAAAGGCCAGGGCGCTCACCAGATGCGTCAAATCCACTATGGATCAGCCGGATTTGTAGGACATGCTTGGACGTCGATAGGGTGGTCATGTCGAGACGGAAAGAGGTGAGCGAGTGGCCCGCAAGCGCACGAAGAAGCGCCAACTGCGCACGCTCACTGCTCCGTTTACCGTCGCCGCCCCGACCGGTGCCCGCATCCGGGACCGCCTCCGGCTCGCCGCCGAGGATTGCGATGTTCTGACCCGGGTCGGGCGTCACCTCGGCTCGCTCCAGCGTTCCGACCTCGCCGAACGTGTCCGGATCGGCAAGGTGAGCGTCAAGGAGAACCAGCGCGCCGAGCGGAAACGTGGACTGACGAAGGTGTCGTCGTCGCGTTGGGCCGGGGCCATGACCCGCGTCTCGGAGGACCAGTATCAGCTGTCTTTGCGGTGCCTGTTCGATGAGGCGTCTTCGCTGCGGCGTGCCCGCCGGAAGATCGAGAAGCGTCTCGCGGTGCCGTGCGGGAAGCGTGAGGGCAAGATCCGTGGATACAAGGATCAGTCCGAGCGCGCCCAGAAGCAGCGCCGGTTGCAGGTCCTTCGTGCTCGGTTGGCGGAGGCCGAGCAGCGCATCGACACCGGCCGTCCGGCGATCGTCGCCGGTGGCCGCCGCCTGGCCAAGGTTCGGCACAGCCTTGTCGACGCCGGGCTGACCGCCGAGCAGTGGCGGCAGCGGTGGGACGCCGAACGCCTGTTCCTGACCGCCGATGGCGAGTCCAAGGCTCCGTTCGGGAACTACACCATCAGCGTCGATCCCGGCGACGGCAGCGTGACCATCGTCTTGCCGGAACCGCTGCGGCACCTCGCCAACCAGCCTCGCGGCCGGTACCGGCTGGGATGCACCGTGGCCTTCTCTCACCGCCGCGAAGAGTGGCTGGACCGGGCCACCGCACACCGAGCCGTCCGATACGACATCGTGCACGATCCGGTGCGTGGCCGCTGGTACCTGGATGTGTCCTGGTCCGCCGACACCGCCGTACTCCCCACCCCGGAGGAGCTCCGGGCCTTCGGCGAGCGGACGATCGGCATCGACCTCAACGCCGATCACCTCGCCGCCTACGTCCTCGACGCGCACGGCAACCCGATCGGCCAGCCGCGCACGATCCTGCTCGATCTGACCGGCCCAACCTCCCAGCGAGACGGCAGGCTGCGAACGGCGATCACCCAACTCATCGCCCTGGCGAAGCAGCACGACTGCGCGGGCATCGTGGTGGAGAACCTCAACTTCGACGACGCTCGTGCCACCGGCCGCGAAACCATGGGCCGAGCCAAGCGCGGCAAGACCTTCCGCCGCACCGTCGCCGGCATTCCCACCGCACGCTTCCGGGAACGACTGCGCGGCATGGCCTTCCACGCCGGCCTCGTCGTCATCGCCGTCGACCCGGCATGCACCAGCATCTGGGGCGAGAAGTACTGGAAAGCCCCGCTCCAACAACAGAACAGCAAGACCACCGTCACCCGGCACCACAGTGCTGCGGTGGCGATCGGCAGGCGTGGCCTGGGCCACCGAATCCGGCGTCGGCCAGGTGTGACCGCCAGCGACCAGAGGATCGCTGCGCGGGGAGCTACCGGCCAGACCGTATTCGTACCCAGGCCACGCGGGACCGCGAGCCCACCCAGGACAGCGAGCACGCCAAACGGAGGCGGCAAGACTCGACAGTGCCAAGGTGGCCAACTCGCGCTGTTCCCCGGCCCTCAAGACCGTTCGGAGGGTCACCGGATCATCGATCCGGTTTACGTCGATTCGGCCAACACTGGCCAATCACGATAGGAACGGT
>NZ_JBSFUU010000208.1:0-2332 GCF_053591955.1 Streptomyces sp. NPDC002845
CCCACCGCCCTGCGCATACCGCATACCTCCGGCATACCGCAACAATCATGAAACGTCAGATCCCCACCCGCCATAGCGAGTTCAACCTCAGTAGTCGTTGACGGGGATACCTGCGAATAGGCCGACGGCCATGCCGCCATGGTAGGTCCGGGCGCCACCGCAAATCTCCGTGCGGCTCACATTCCACCAGCAACGAGTCACAAGATCGTGTTACGAGCTATAGCGTTCGAGCGTGCCCCGACTGTTTACCGGGCAGTCGGGGGCACGTTCTTTTCTCTCTTCAATCAGCAGCGCTGCGAACTGGCCGCCTGGTTGGAGAGCGGGTCACCGGCCTTTCGCACGGCGCCGACCGCTGCCGTGCACTCGGAGACGGTGGGTGTGCCTTCGGACCAGAACTCCTGGGCGGTGGTGTTCGTCCAGGAACGCTGGCCGAGGATCTCGTCCTGCGAGTAGCTGTAGATGCCGGTACTGACGTCGTAGTCACCGGCGGTGTCCTGGAAGCTCTTCCACACCCACAGATAGCCGTAGTTTTCCGCGCACGACGGCGAGTAGAACTGCTTCACCGAGGCGACGGTCTGGTCGGACCGGGTGATGTACGCGGTGCTGCCGATCTGGTATGCGTCCGAACAGACGCCTGCGGCCTGCGCCTTCACGCTCGCCGGGTTGCCCGCCTCCGACGGCGCCGCGGACTGCCGCTCACTTTGCCCGGAGGGCTTGGGAGCCGGCCCACTGCCGGCGTATGCGGCCCCGGCCGGAGCCAGCGCGAAGGCGCAGGCCATGGCGACGAGAGCGCGTTTGCTGTATCGCATGGGAAAAGGTCCTCCCCTGATGTGGACGGTTCTTTCCGGCGCAATTGCTCCGGATATCAAGGCAGACAAGCGAACCTTCCGGAAGGTTGCATTTCCATTTGAGGAAGGCCGAGTAACGGCCCTGCACCTGAAGCGAAATCAGCCAAATGAACGAAGGAGATCCAGCCACCATTCAGGGGCCACGTATCCGACGGGCGCGGACTCGTCGGGGCGGAGGCGGTGAAGCAGGCGTGATGCGTGCTCGGATCTTGGACGGGGGGCAGGGGAACGTCGAAGGGCGCGGCCCGTCATGATCATGTGATTCCACTCGCAAGATCGTGAAGGCCGCGCCCGTATGCCATCCTGCCCGACCCTGCCCACCTCTCGTCAACTCGCCGATCAACTCGGCGTCGAAGTTCAGGAGTTGTGCACTCCTGCGAAACTCCCCTCGTTCCTGGAGGCGGTCGGCGCCGTGCCCGACCCGCGTTCTGCGCACCTGCTCACGTACCCCCTCCCGATGCTGCTCGGCCTGGTGGCCTGCGCCCTGCTGTGCGGGGTGCGCTCGGTACGCGGTGTGATCCGCTGGGCGAACGGCCAGGGCGCCGGCATCCTGGCCGCACTCGAAGTTTCCGACGGTGATCTGGCGTGGTTGCCGGTGGCCACCACCCTCACCCGCACCCTTGCCCGGATCGACGCCGACGCACTCGATGCGGCCGTCGGCACCTTCGTGCAGACCCACGCCGCCGACCCGCTGGCCGGAATCGCGGTCGATCCGCCCATGCTGCAGCTGGCCGCGGACGGCAAGACGGTTCGCGGCGCCCGGGACGCCGACGGCCTGCAGCTTCACCTGCTCGGCGTCTACCAGGTCGATCCCGGCGTGATGCTCGCCCAGCGCGAGATGCGCCACAAGCCCCACGAGACCGTGCACTTCACCGCCGCCCTTGACCTGATCGCCGACATCACCGGCGCGATCGTGACCGCCGACGCCCTGCACACGGTGGCCGATCACGCCCGCTACCTGCACCGTCGCGGCGCCTTCGGACTGTTCCCGGTCAAGGAGAAAGGAGCCTGCCGGATGGAAGGTGGAGAAGCAGCTCCTCCAGGAGGACAACAGGCGCCTGCGGGAAGAAGTCGAACGTCTCAAGGGCGCCGTCCGTCGGAGTCTCGGCCAGCAGCTCGACCAGTTCGGCGCTGCCGACCTCGGCGCCCGCGTCGATGAACTCACGGCAGGGCACCAGCGTCTGCAGGGCGAGCGTGACGATGCCTTGGCCCAGGTCAAGGACCTGACTGCACAGCTCAGCGAGGTCCAAGACGACCTGACCGCCGCACGCACCAGCCTCCGTCAGATGATCCGTGCAGAGAACCGCGTCGGCGAGGGGCCCTGAGCTTGACTCTGTCGGGAATCACGGACTTGCAGGTCGCGGAGTTCTTGTGTGTGTGGGGGGGGGAAGCCCACGTTCCGGGCGCTCTCGCGGGAGCTGGTGCACCGGGGGTGGTCCGGACACGGCTGGCACTGGCTCTTGGTGAACCGCGCCACGATCAGG
>NZ_JBSFUU010000209.1:0-2326 GCF_053591955.1 Streptomyces sp. NPDC002845
GACTTTCACTTCAGAGGTGCCTTGCTGTGTGCGGCTGATGGAAGCGTAGGAACTCCCATTATCGCAGGTCAGCAGGCACCTCTTCCTATTTCTCCGTCCAAAGACCGGCTATCGCGTGGTGGATCGAGGTTGAGGCGTGCTGGGATGACGATGTCCCGTAGCTATGGGCGCTGGAGCAGTACCCGGAAGCGGACGAGCGTGCCCTCGTCGTCCGCTGCGATGTCGGGGTAGTGCTGCGGAAACTGGGCCAGGAGGTCCGCCGCCCCCTCTGTGGACGGCGACAGGTCGGGGACCCCTCCGCCCCACGGGCCTCGTACGCGGTACCCCAGGAGAGATCCGTCACCGTGCGTCGCGTAGCTGAAGAAGGTACGCCGCGGTCAGCGCAACGGCATGGTCCTCGTCATGCGACAGCTCCATGAGGGCACGTGACGCCGTCGTTCCCGGGACGGCCGCCAGTGCTTGGGTCAGCCGTCCACGTGCAGGCGCTTGAGTGGTGTTGTGGGCGAGGCGGTCGACGAGCCTGGTCGCGATCTGATCCGCCGTCGCGGTGTCACTCGCCAGTATGCCCAGTGCGTCGGCTGCATCGGTGTCGTTCCTTCCCTCCATGATCATGTCGATGAGCGTGGAGACCGCATCGGCCACTCCACGTGTCCCGAGCGCCAGAGCCGCATACCCGCGGACCGCGACGTCGGGGTTCGCGAGAGCGTGCCGCAGCTGCGCGGTGGCCTCATCACCGGGCATCTCGGCGAGGGACTGAACGGCACGTTCCCGTACCGCGGCCACCGGTGAGCCGAGGCCCTCCGCCAGCAGTGCCGGGGCGCCGTCGCCCGATCGCGCCAGCGCCCATCGAAGGGCTCCGGCGACGTTCGGCTCCGTCTCGCTCAGTGCCGCCTCGACCAGGACCTCCACCGGCACCGGAACCTCGTCGGCCGAGGAAAGGGCCGCGCGCTGGCGCGCGTCGGCGCTCTTCGCCCCCAGTGCCTGGAGGAGCGCAACGACCTGAAGGACGTCCTCCCAGCCGGCGGGGTCCGCGGCATCAATCCGGCGCAGCCGCGTGAGCAGCTCGGTCTCGGCCGCGATGCGGTCGCGTGTCTGACGGATGAGGTCACCGACGAGCGCCGAGGGTGTGAAGCCGGAATCGTCGAGCGCGCGCCCGATCTCACGCAGCGACAGACCCAGCGACCGCAGGCTCTCGATATGGAAGATCCGCCAGATGTCCTCGCCGGAGTACTCCCGATAACCGGAGCCCGTACGGCCCGAAGGCCGCACCAGGCCGAGCGATTCGTAATGCCGGAGCATGCGGGCACTGACCCCGGACCGTCGCGCCACCTCACCGATCAACACGTCCTATCGTCCCTCTTGGCCGGACCCGCCGAGGGCCACGACGCGCTTGGCCTCCTCGATCGCAAACTCGAATCCGGCGTCCGGCTCGCGCAGCAGCCGTTCCGTGGCGAGCGCGTGCACGCGCACGCGCGGGTCAGGGCCCGTCGTCGCAGCACGCAGAGCCGGCACAATCACTTCGCCCAGCGCGACCAGCGCCCGGCTGAGACTCAGCTGCGTCTCCCGCTCACCGCGCCCGAGCTGTATCGCCAGCACCGCGGCCAAGGCGGACTCCTCACCTTCCGGCACGAGCACGACCGCGGCCCGCCAGGCGCTCCGCGCCACCTCGTCGTCAGCGTCGGACAACAGCGCCCGTGTGATCGCCGGCCACGCCTGCCGGTGCCCGATCTTGGACAGCGTGTGCAGCGCCTGGCTCCGTGCCTGCGCACGCTCCGAGCGGACTTCGCGGACCAGCTCGGGGAGCGTCATGGACACCGGGTGGCGGGTGAGCGCCCAGGTCAGCATGTCGCGGACGAAGAACTCGGGCTCGATCGCGCATCGCTCGATGAGCTTGTCGACGAAGCGCGGGTCAGGTGTCGTGCCGACCGCCAGAGCAGCCCGCAGTCGCACGGACGAACGGCCGTCCTCAAGCCCCTGGAGCGCCCGAATCGCATCCGTGTCCTGTCTCGTGATCGTCATCGAGACCACCTCCTTGGCAAGCAGTGAAAGCCCTGTCACCGTGTCAAGGTCAAACGGGGCCCGCTGCGCGATCACCAGTCACCTGCCGCGTCCCGAGTGTGCCCTTTGAGTGCTGTGCATCGTGAAGTTGCTGGTCACGGGGCTGGTGTGCGCGGGGTGGGGGTACTCGTGTCGGCCGCGGGTGGATGACTTCGGTGAAGATCGTCGGTCATTGAGTGGTGTGCATCGTGAAGTCGCAGGTCACGGGTCTGGTGTGAATGGCGAGTTGGGTACTCGTGCCGGTCGGCGGACGATGACCATGGCGTAG
>NZ_JBSFUU010000210.1:0-2235 GCF_053591955.1 Streptomyces sp. NPDC002845
GCAGACCCTGCGGATCGTGCTGGTGCAGAACTGCACCCGCACCCCGGGTGGGGGCGGCAGGCTGCGGATCCGGCGCCGCGAGCGCGCCGAGGACGGGGGTGACGGGCTGCCGCCCGGCCCGATACGCCTGGCCTCCCCATATGACACCGACGCCCGCTGGTCCGCCAAACGCGACCTGTTCTGGAACGGGTTCAAGCTGCAGACTCCTACAACGCAAAAGGTAACTTCGAGTTCCAGGTCATCGCGGGTGTGACCGCGGACCTCAGGACTCGATCACCCCGGGGTGCAGGCGGGTGAAGATCCCGGCGCTACGGTCGAAGTGCAGGTGGTGGTCGCTTCGTTGTCCACCCGAATCCGGCCGTGTGCGGTGAGTCCACCGCCGGCCTGGAGCGTTGATGGACCACCCCGAGGTCACGGTCGAGTTCGTCTTCGACCGGCTGGGCGCGGTAGAGCTTGCCGCCGCCTACCAGGTCCTCGTCCCCGTTCGGGGGCGAGCTGTTCGTCCCGGCCCCCAAGGTGATGGCCATGATCCATGCAGCGCTTTACGCCCGCGTGTCCTCGACCCGGCAGAAACAGCACGAGACGATCGACAGTCAGATCGCCTGCCTGCATGAACACGCACAGGAGCAGGGATGGGAGATCCCTGCTCAGTGGGTCTTCACCGACGACGGATGGTCGGGATCGACTCTGGTACGACCGGCCCTGGAGCGGCTGCGGGACGCGTGCGCCCAGCGGCTGATCGAGCGGATGGTCTGCCTGTCGCCGGACCGTCTGGCCCGCAACTACGCCCACCAGGTCCTGTTGATCGAGGAGTTCACCAAGAACGGCACCGACCTGGTGTTCATCCGCAATCCGGTGGCCACCACCCCGGAAGAGTCCCTGATGGTGCAGTTCCAGGGCATGATCGCCGAGTATGAGCGGGCGCAGATCTCCGAGCGCACCCGGCGCGGCAAGCTGCACCGGGCGAGGAACGGCGAGACCAGCGTCCTGGGCCGGGCGTCGTACGGTTACCGCTACCTCTCCCGCGCGGAGCACCGGACGGCGGCCTACGCGGTGGTGGAGGCCGAGGCCCAGGTGGTGGCACGGATCTTTCACCGGTACGCGGCCGGAGGGATCTCGATGCAGGCGCTTGCCCGCGAGCTGTCGAAGGACCAGATCCCCTCGCCGCAGGGTAACCCGCAGTGGGATGCCGGCACCTTGGGGAGAATGCTCCGCAATCCTGCCTATATGGGGCGGGCGTGCTTCGGGAAGAGTCGGACCGTGCCGGACGCACCCCGCCCCAACCGGACCTCACGGCTGGCCGGACGCGGTATCTCGCCGCAGGCCGGGGTCACCGCGACGCCGCGCGAGGAGTGGATCGAGATCCCGGTTCCCGCACTGGTCAGCGAGGAAGTCTTCATCCTGGTGGAGCGGCGGCTGGCGGAGAACGCGAAGTTCTCCCCGCGCAACACCAAGGTGCCCGTGCTCCTGCAGGGGCTGCTGATCTGCGACGTGTGCGGATACGCCTACAGCCGGACTTCGCAGGGGCCCGGCCCGAAGAAGTACCGCTACTACCGCTGTCCGGGCACCAACGGCTGGGAGCTGCCCGGAGGCGTCCGGGTCTGCACCAGCCGCCCGCTACGGGCCGATGACCTCGATGAACTCGTCTGGCAGCACGTTCTTACCCTGCTGTCAAACCCGGAGCTGGTCCGCGCCGAGCTGGAACGCCGGCTGGCACGTATGCGCGATGCCGCCCCGTTCCAGGCCCGCCAGGAGCGTCTGCACCAGGAGATCGCAGTGCTCGACGCAGCGATCGCCCGGCTGGTCGGGGCCTACCAGGAAGAGCTGGTCACCCTGGAGGAGCTCCGTGAGCGGGTGCCCCGGCTCCGGTCTCAACGGCAGATCCTGCACGGCCAGCTGAAGTCCCTGGCCGCTCAGCTCGTCGACCAGCAGGCATACCTCAAACTCGCCGAGAACCTCGAAGGGTTCCTGGACCGGCTACGCGAAAGCGCGCGAACCGCCTCGGTCCTCGACCGTCAACGCATCCTCCGCACGGTGGCCAAGGAAGTCCGTGTCGGCCCTGACCGGATCACGATCAGGCACTCGATCCCGTCCACGACATCCGATCCGACCCCCGGTTACCTGTTGCAACGCGGTCGTCCATCTCAGTGAGAGCTGTGACGACCCTGGATCGTCGAGGCGCCCCCATTTGGTCACCCACGTTGTCACGACCGACGCCACGGTCAACGACGCCAT
>NZ_JBSFUU010000211.1:0-2227 GCF_053591955.1 Streptomyces sp. NPDC002845
GCTGCTGCTCGGAGGTCACAAGATCAATCTACTCGATCATCGCGACTGCCCCGCACCACGTCACCGCAGGTCACCGGCGGCCGTAAACAGTCACGCCTGAACCGGCCCCGAAAGACCGCTGACCACCTCCGCCAGGCGGAACTTCCCCCATCCACCTGAACCGACCGACCACACACCCGTACGCTCCAGAGCCATGACCACGACCGTCACCACGCTGCCCACTGCCGAGCAGGTCAGCGCCCTTGCCGCGTTCGCCACCGACCAGGTGCGGCAGACCACCATCAAGCTCAAGCAGCGCATGCCCGAACTGGCCGATGAGCCTCGCTCCGCCGAGGCGGAGCTGATCCTGAGCGTGGCGGAGACCCTGCGTAAGGTCATCAACCACTACGCCCGCTTGCTCCTGGACGCGCTCGACGGCCCGTTCGCCGACTCCGAGGCTGCCCGCTCGATCTGGCGGAGCATGCTGAACACCTGCGTTCTCTGGCGCGACCACCCCGAGCTGCCCGCCGATCTCCGCGACGCCCTCGCCACCGCCGAGCCGCTGTCCTCCTGACCGACGTCGGTTGCGCCATCGGATCGCGTAGCCGTCACACGGTGAGCCCCGCCGAACCGTGCAGCGCCCGGTCACGCCACGCCGCCGTGCGACACCGCCCGGAACAGAACACCTGGTCGGAGCGGGTGAAGTAGCCGGGAGCCAGCCGTCGGCCGCACGTCGGACACGTCGGCCCCCTGCCGATCGTGTGGGCGGCCATTGGGTCAAGGCCACGGCCATTACGGCGGTACTGCCGGAACCACGCCGACTTGCACGCGGCCGAGCAGTACCGGCGCCGCGGTGCTGAACCCGAAGGCAGCGGCTCGTGGCACATCACGCAGGTCCGCTGCGAGCCAGCCATACCTCCGGTCTACGCCCATCCGCGCCCGCCTGCCACTGACACTCTTCGCGGCAGAACCGCTGACGTTCTCGTGGCAGACGACAGCTCCGATCTCACCGAAGCTGACACAGTCCGCGCACCACAGAGCGTGTTCGCTGACACCGGCCACAGCCTTCTTGCGGTCCGCAACACCAGAGGCGGGGTGCGCGGCAGCGGCACAGACTGAATGGGTCCGTTCTAGCCGCCGCACCAGGAAGAGGACCCATGGATGAAGGGATCGCGGCCTTGCTCGCCGGCATGGCAGCGCTGCTTGGTGCCCTCATTGGTGGCGGTTTCACGGCGCGGGCGGCACGTATCGGTGGCGAGAAAACTGTGGAGGCTGCGCGCCAGCAGGTGAAGGATCAGGCTCACGTGGAGTCGAAGCGATGGCTCCTACAGGCGCGGTATGACACCTATCAGGTGATTTTGGGGGCCATCGAGTCGTATATGAACGCCCTCATCCTGCCTACCTCGGAAGAAGAGGCCGAGGCAGCGAAGCAACGGTTCCACTCGGCTAAGTTGCGGGTCGATTTGGTGGGCCCCGATACGGTCCGAAGTGCAGTCGGCGAGTTGTCGTTTTCCTTTGTTGTCGTGCAGCGTCTCGTCTACGAGGGGCGGGCGATCGAGTCCTGGATGGTGGAGAGGCTCGGTGAGCGCCACGCAGCCTTCCTAGAGGCCGCGACCACCGTGTACGACCTGTACGCCACGGAGCCTGATGTGGTGGAACGGAACGCGAGAGCGCTCGGGACCGAGCAGATTCAATGAGATCGCACGCAACCGGACCGTCCCATTCAAACGGCTTTGCCGAGGTCACCGAGTCGGAACCGGCGATCACCAGCCGCAGACGGCGGCGATCTTGCGAATGCATGCATGATTCACAATGCAAGCCCCTACTGGTCGTTTCGATCCTCGTCACGGCCTGGCTCTGGGTTGCCAACCTCACCGTTGCCAGGGTTCTGCGACATCTCCAGATCGACGATTCGCTCCTGGACTTCCTGGATGTCCGCCAGGGCCTCCGGCAGCCGCGTCGTACTGGACGGGTAGGCAGCCACGACCTGCTCCGGCGTCAATCCAACGGCCTCTTCAAGGAAGGTGCCCCGCAAGAACGCCTGTTCCATGATCGCCTCAGTGATGAGCACCTCCCGCAGGACGGCTTCCCTCAGGTCCGTCCGGAAGAGGTTCGCTCGGTAGAGGTTGGCACCGCGCAAGTTGGCGCCTCTAAGCTTGATGTTTAACCATGCTGCCGTTTCAAGCGGACGTGTTCGGTGAGGGTTTCGGCTCGTTTCACGGTCTTCCCGGGTTCGTAGCGTGGGGCT
>NZ_JBSFUU010000212.1:0-2197 GCF_053591955.1 Streptomyces sp. NPDC002845
AGCTTCAGCATGGCGAGGAAGCCGCGCCAGGCGCTGCCCTCGCCGAGGTCGACCTTCAGGGCCGGGACGGTCATGGTCCGGGTGTCGACCCGGATGGTGCCGACCTGGGTGGTGCCCTCGTCTTCGATCTGCCCGGCGGCCCAGTCCTGACGGACCGTCACCAGGGCGGTGTGCGTGATGACCTGGTGGACGATGACGTCGTAGTCGAAGGTGAAGCGCCGTACGTCGGTGCCGGCCGGCGGGGTGAGCACGGCCTCGGCGACCAGCTCACGGTAGGGGCCGGTGGAGGTCTGCTCGGTGCTGCTGAGGCTCAGTTCGCCGATGCTGACCTGCCAGGCCTTGCCCCCGGTGCTGGTCGGGTGGATGTGCTTGCCGAGGTAGGTCCGGATGGCCTCGGCCTTTCCGGACAGCGTGGCCTGGGTGGTGTCGCTCAGGTCGATCCCGCTGGCCCGGGAGAAGTCGTCGGCCGGCAGTTCCAGACGAGCACTCACCGAGGCCTGGTACACGTCGAGTTCCACCACCGAGTGCGGCATCGGATGCGCGGCGGCCGGCGACGCCCCGAGGAGGAGCGCCGCCGGTACCGCGATCGCGATCCCGGCCACCAGACGCAGTGCTGTGGTCAGCCAGTTTCGCGGTCGGGTCATGAGAAGGAGAACTCGTTGCCGTAGTCGCGGGTGTGGTCCCGGTAGACGGTGTGGTAGTGGACCTTGTCCTGGTAGACGAAGCCGTTCTGGCAGACGAACTCGATCCACACGCTGGGGCCGTCGATGCGGACGTAGTCTCCCTGGGTATCCAGGCCCGTGCCGCCGGAGTAGCCGATGTAGGTCTCGTTCAGCTCACGCGCGTAGGTCTTCATGAGCTTCTTCGCGGTGGCGTCGTCCACGCCCGCGACCCAGGGGTGGATCGCCTCCAGGACCAGCTTCTGCTGCTTGGGCGACAGCTCGCTGGCCTTGATGCCCTCCTTGGTCTCCGGGAACTGACCGTCCTCGCCCGGGCCGAGCAGCACGTCGTTGAAGGACTCGGACAGCTTGGCCTTGGCCAGCTGCTCCGTGCTCAGGCTGCCGGTCAGGGCGAGTATGCCGTTGCGGAACTTCGCCATCGGCTCGTACGTGGTGCCGTCGTCCGCGGTCCAGCTGGTGGGCTCCACGCCGGTGAAGAACGGGCTGGCGCCGGCCACCTTGCCGTCCTTGTAGGTGACGTTCACGGCGAGGTGGTGGCCGCCGAACTGCAGCTGCCAGGTGCCGTCGACCGACGGGGTGCCCAGGAAGGCCATGAGGTAGATGTCGCTGCCGTACCCTGCGCCGCCGCCTGCGCCGCCGCCGGGGTCGCCGGACGGTGGGGTGCCCGTGGGGGCGTCGGTGGCCGTGGCGCTCGGGTCCGCCGAGGCGGAGGGGTCGGCCGAGGCGGAGGGGTCGGCCGAGGCCTCGCTCGACGCGCTGTCCGTCGGCGCGGCGGGTCCGGAGCCGGAGCTCTCCGCCGAGGCCAGCTGGTCGTCGGCCAGGAGGGTCTCAAGGACGTGCTCGTAGCCGGTGCCCTTGCCGGTCCCCAGGGCCACCTTCAGCACGTTCTTCAGGGCGGCCAGCTGGTCGTCGCTCAGCGAGCCCGTCTGGATGCCGACCCGGCAGGACGACCCGCACGGCAGGTTCGACCACGCGGTCGCGTTCGCCTGGGAGTAGTCCAGGACCGTCGCCGCCTGCTGGTCGGAGTCCAGCGTGTTCAGGAACGCGTTGGCGGCGCTGACCACGGCCGCGACGCCGTTGGCCTTCTTGTCGACCGGGTAGTGGACACCGGCCTTCCTCGCGGCGCCCGTGGTCGTCGCGGCGTTGGCCGCCACGAATCCGCCCCCGACGAGGACCACACCGGCGGCCACGCCGGCTATGCCCCGCCAAGTCCGTCGGTTACGAGCCCGACTTGTTCTCTCTTTGCTCACGAACACTCCCTGAAGAAAAGGGTGGGGGACGGTGCGCCGACTCTGCGGGCGGCGGCGTCCAGAACACGCGCGCGCTGGATGAGAGAGCTATCAGCAATATTGTTGACAGCTCAAGGCGCGAGCCTTCGGGCCTGTCCCAATTGGATGGCGGGCACCCCATATACGGGAAATATCCTGGGCTCGTTGACAGGTTTCTCTCATTGCGGCTTCAGCCGCCGAAACGGGCGCGCGTCACGAGAAGACCGCCGTCCCGGCACCTTCTCCACC
>NZ_JBSFUU010000213.1:0-1574 GCF_053591955.1 Streptomyces sp. NPDC002845
GCCCGCGTCGCCGAAACCATTCCTTGGTCCATCCTGGAAAGTTATCCCGAAATGACCAAGCGTGGCCCATCAATCAAGAAGCAGCTTCCGACCCGAAGGTCGCCGAGGCATCCCAGGAGATAGGGGCCAAGGTGGGCGCGTGGGATGCGGCCGACGAGAGCCTCAAGTCGTTCGCGCACATGGCCGTCGCGGCACAGGTCGGCTGCAACTGGTGCCTCGACCTCGGCTACTTCCAGGCGCAGAACAAGAACCTGGACCTGACCAAGGCGAGCCAGGTGCCGCGCTGGCGGGAGTCGGAGGTGTTCACGCCGCTGGAGCGGGACGTGCTGGAGTACGCCGAGGCCATGACGAACACGCCGCCGACCGTCACCGACGAGCTGTCCGCGCGTCTGCTCCAGCAGCTCGGCCCGGCGGCGATGGTCGAACTCACCGCGTTCATCGCCTTCTCCAACATGGCGACCAGGAACAACACTGCGAACGGGATCGAGTCGCAGGGCTTCTCCGCCGCGTGCGAGATTCCGCTGGCCGCGCGTCCCGAGAAGTCCGGCGCAGCGTCGACGGCATGACCGAGGACCCTCCCCCAGAGGGGGACCCCCAGTCGTCCATCGCACCCTGCTGTTCACGGTCGCCTACGAGATGCTCGGGTCGGCGGCCGACGCGGAGGACGTGGTGCAGGAGTCCTGGCTGCGGTGGGCCGCCGTCGACCCGTCACAGGTGCGTGACCCGCGGGCCTACCTCGTCCGAACCGTCACGCGGCAAGCGCTCAACCGTCTGCGGACGTTGTCGCGCCGCCGCGAGGAGTACGTCGGCGAGTGGCTGCCGGAACCGCTGCTGACCAGCCCTGATGCCGCCGAGGACGTCGAACTCGCGGAGAGCGTCTCGATCGCCATGCTGACCGTGCTGGAAACACTCGGCCCGGCGGAGCGGGCGGTGTTCGTGCTCCGCGAGGTCTTCGAGATGCCGTACGGCGAGATCGCCGAGGCCATCGGGAAGTCCCGGCCGCGGTCCGGCAGATCGCGCGACGGGCACGCGAGCATGTGGCGGCCCGGCGGCCGGGGGTGCGGGTGAGCCGGTCGGAGCAGCAGGCCGTGGTGGAGCGGTTCCTGGTCGAGTTGCGAACCGGGCAGCTGCGGGAGGTCATGGCGCCGGACGTGGTCCTCATCGCCGACGGTGGCGGGCTTGTGCCCGCCGCTCTCGCTCCGATCCACGGAGCCGAACCAGTGGCGAAGCTGCTCGCACGCGCCAACCGCGTGGTCGCCGCGCTCAAGACGACGACCGTATGCCTCAACGGCGCGCCCGCGGGCCGGACCGAGTTCGACGGCAAGCCGGCCGCGGTGAGCCTCGTCGTGGAGAACGGGCAGGTCACCCGGATCTACGTCGTCCGAACCCCGCGGAAGCTGACGCGGCTGGATGAACCGGCCGAACTCGCCAGGTAAGCCCGCTGCCCGCTGCTGCTCCGGCGTCGGGGGGGGTGTGGGGGGGGGGGGGGGCCCCCGCGCCACCCCCCACCCCCCCCCCCCCCCCCACCAACAAAACACCCCCCCCCCCCCCACACCCCCCCCCCCCCCGGCGGA
>NZ_JBSFUU010000213.1:1584-2188 GCF_053591955.1 Streptomyces sp. NPDC002845
TCTTTCACTCGTGCCCTTCTCGCCGCTCTGCCGCGCTGGCGCGGGGCTGGTTGGGGGTGGGGGGGCGGGGGGGGGGGGCGGGGCCGCCCCCCCCCCCCCCCCCCCGGCCGGGCACCTGCACGACATCACAGCACCGCGCGCCGCTCTCACGCCGCCGACGAGTCGCGTACGTGTTCCGTGTTCCTGCCGGACCGTTTCCACGTGTACCTGTCCACCCCGCTCGCGGTGGCAGACGGCATGCACGTCTTCGCGGCCAGGCTCCGGGAGGCGGTGCACGAGCTCCGCGAACTCCTCGCGGAGGGCCGGCGCACCACAGCCACCCGAGGCAACCCCGGTTCCAGTGCGCTGAAACCGTCGTGAAACCGCGCTGAATGCGCCCTGCCGCAATCTCTGCGGCATGACGAAAACGACTTCGCACTCTCCCGCCATCGCGGCCAAGGGGCTGCGCAAGGCATACGGGGACAAGACGGTCCTCGACGGCATCGACCTGGCGGTGCCGGCCGGCACGGTCTTCTCCCTGCTCGGCCCGAACGGCGCCGGCAAGACCACCGCCGTCAAGATCCTCTCCACCCTCATCACCGCCGACGCCGGCGACCTGCACGTC
>NZ_JBSFUU010000214.1:0-1972 GCF_053591955.1 Streptomyces sp. NPDC002845
TCCTGGGCTCGTTGACAGGTTTCTCTCATTGCGGCTTCAGCCGCCGAAACGGGCGCGCGTCACGAGAAGACCGCCGTCCCGGCACCTTCTCCACCATCGGCAGGATGGCCGCGCTCCACCTCGCTGAACAGCGTCCGACACGTGATCGCGGCGACGACGTCCGGAGGGAACAGCCCGCCCTGCACGCGGTCGGCGACCTCACCCTCACCGGCCGCGTCGAGACCACCCTGCACACCGACACCCCCGACGGCGACCGTCCGGCCCTGCTCGTCGGCTGCGACGGCAGGAACCTGTGGGTCACCGGCCCGGACGGGGACGGGCTGGGCGAGACGGTCCTGACCGAACCCGCGGCGACCCTGCGCATCCTCACCATCGGCGAACACGTCGAGGTCTATGCCGACGGCGTCTTCGCCCTCACCACCCTGTGCTACTAGGGTCACCCCGCCCCGTGGACGGCCGTGTCGGAGTGCCGTACCCGCACCGTTCCCGTCCGCCCGATCCGCCTGCCCGACCCCGACCGCGACTGCCCCTCGGCCGTCTGGCCCGGTCTGTCCGCCCACTGATTTCCGGCCGGTGCGGCTGCCCGGCAGGCGACACCGCCCGTCGCCGGGACCGGTTCGACGGCCGGGTCGGCGACGGGCGGTGTGGCAGCACAGGTGTCAGTTGAGGGTCCACTGCTGGTTCGTCTGGCCGTTGCAGGTCCACAGGAGCAGCTTGGTGCCGTTGGCGGTCGCCGCGCCCGATACGTCCAGGCAGAGGCCTGAGAGGTTGTTGGTGAGGGTGCCGTCGGAGTTGGCGGTCCACTTCTGGTTGGTGCCGTTGTTGCAGTCCCAGATGATGACCTTGGTGCCGTTGGTGGTGCCGTTGTTGTCGGCGTCGAGGCACTTGTTGCCGTAGACGACGAGCTCGCCGCGTGACGTCTGGGTGAAGGTCTGGTTGCGCCCACCGGCGCAGTCCCAGATCTGCGCCTGGGTGGCGTTGGTGATGGTGTTGTTGCCGATGTCGACGCAGCGGTTGGAGGCGGAACCGACGAGAGCGACGCCGTCGGTGCCGGGGATCCCCTGGACCCGGATGGCGTCGACGTCGGGGGCGGTGCTGCCGGAGACGGCTGCGAAGCTCACGGTGTTGTCGCCCTTGCCCAGGTGGGCGAGCACGGACACGGTCCGGTAGGTGGTCGCCGAGCCGGTCGGCGGGAAGGCCACGACGTACTTGTACTGCCCGTTGACCTGGATGGTGGCCTTGCGGGCGGTGCTGCCGCCGTTGGCGTAGGTGATGTCGACCAGCTTGGTGCCGGCGGAGGCGGTGGTGACGCCGGTGAAGGTCGGTGTGGTGGCGGTGGTGGTGTCCTCGTACGTCGACCCGGACTCCTCGGTGCCGGAGACGGTGAGCAGGACGGCGTCGTTCGCCGGGACGGTGGTGGAGTAACTCGTGGCGTGGGAGCTGGCGTTGGTGCCGGTCCACACGTTGCGGACGGACGCCGGGGCATCGGTCAGGCCGAGGTCGGCCCAGCGGACGGTCATGTTCGCGGCGGAGCCGGTGCGGTTGAGCAGGAGCACCGCGCGCTTGCCCTTGCTTGAGAGCACCTTGCCGTAGACTTGGAGGTTGCGGGTGTCCTCGGCGACCTTGACGCCCTGCAGGCCCCGGGGGTCCTGGTCGATGGCGATGACCTCGGGGTTGGTGAGGATGTCGCGGGTGGCGGTGCTCATCGTGGCCACGTTGTTGCCGGCCAGGAGCGGGGCGCCGGAGATGGCCCACAGGCCCATGTGCAGCCGGTTCTGAGCGTCACTCAGGCCGCTCATGCCGACCATCAGCATGTCGGGGTCGTTGTAGTACCCGGTGTGCTGGGCGGCCGGGTGCAGCCCCTTGTCGAAGTTGGCGAGCATCATGCCGGTGGTCGGGGTCTGGCCCCAGAAGATGACATCGGTGCTGGTGCGCCACAGGTCGCCGTATCCGGTGGCCCAGTTCCACGACA
>NZ_JBSFUU010000215.1:0-1959 GCF_053591955.1 Streptomyces sp. NPDC002845
CAGTTCTACCGGGGCTCCGCTTCTTACGTCCCGAGTCACCGCAGATCAGCGCGTACTTGTCAGCGCCTCCGAAGCCGTAACTTCACGGCCTTGGGGTTTAGGGGGCGTCCTCCCCGGTCGCGTCTCGTATGCGCGGAACGTGGAAACCCCGTCGGGGTCCCGGTCTTGAGGCCGGGTAGGCCGATCGTGAGAGGGGCGTAAGCCCTCGGCGGGACAGGAAGTCCAAGAAGCGGATGCCGGCTGCCGAAAGGCAACGGGACTCGTGACATCACGGCTGCCCCTCCAGGCAGCTGTCACGGGGAACCGGCCGGATGCCGGTCCAGGCGACCGGGCCCGAAAGGGCGCTGACGTGGGCTGGTGAGCCTTTGAACGTCGAGGCCGAGGGCCTCTCGAACCGAGGGACATGTTGGACACCATTGCGGTGAACGGACCCGAGGACGTTCTCGACTGGGACGCCGTCAACTGGCGGACTCACGAGGAGAACGTAGTGAGGCTGCGGCGGAGGATCTTCAAGGCGACACGAGAAGGGGACTGGGCCGTGGTCCGGTCCTTGCAGAAACTGATGCTGAGGTCCTGGTCGAACACGCTGGTCAGCGTGCGGCAGGTCACTCAGCGCAACGCTGGGCGTCGGACGGCCGGGATCGACGGGGAGACAGCCCTGTCGCCCGAGGCCAGGGCGGCGGTCGCGGTGCGGGTGCATCGCACACGCTCGTCCTGGGACCCCATGCCCGTCCGACGTCTGTACATCCCGAAGGCCAATGGAAAGCAGCGGCCGCTCGGCATTCCCGTGATCTTGGACCGGTGCCATCAGGCACGGGTCCGCAGCGCACTGGAGCCCGAGTGGGAAGCCCGGTTCGAGCCCCGTTCCTACGGGTTCCGCCCCGGGCGCAGTTGCGCCGATGCGATCGGTTCCCTGTTCTCCACGCTCAGCGGGCCACTCGCCCGACGGGTATGGATCCTGGACGCCGATCTGTCCGCCGCGTTCGACAAGATCGGCCACGCCCGGTTACTCGACTCGCTCGGTTCGTTCCCCGCCAGGGACCTGATCGAACGGTGGTTGAAGGCCGGAGTGGTCGACAAAGGGCAGTTCACGCCGACCGAGGAGGGCTCTCCTCAAGGCGGTGTGATCAGTCCGCTGTTGATGAACGTGGCTCTTCATGGGCTGGAGGGGGCCGCAGGGGTCCGCTATCTCACGACCGGCACTCATGCCGGGGATGTGGTGGCGGGTTCTCCGATCTTGGTGAGGTACGCCGACGATATGGTCGCCTGCTGTCATTCCAGACAGCAGGCCGAACAGGTCAAGGCACGGCTTGCGGAATGGCTGGCGCCCCGGGGACTGGTCTTCAACGAGGACAAGACGCGCATCGTCCACCTCGAAGAAGGCTTCAATTTCCTCGGGTTCAACGTCCGCCGCTACCGACGTCGCAAGCTGCTGATCAAACCGAGTGCGGAGGCGGTCAGGCGCATCCGGAAGAGGCTCGCGGACGAGGTGCGCAGCCTGCGCGGCTTGAACGCGACGGCGGTCATCGCCAAGCTCAACCCGATCGTGCGGGGCTGGGCGGCCTACTACCGGGGGGTGGTGTCCAGCAGAATCTTCACGGCGCTGGATCACTACGTGTGGTGGCTCACCTACCGGTGGGCCAGACGCATGCACCCCAACAAGTCGAAGAAGTGGATCGTTCGACGCTACTTCGGCAGGTTCAACAAGTTCAGGAACGACCGGTGGGTGTTCGGTGACCGCGGCAACGTGCTCAACGACCGCGGAGAGATCCCCATCCTCGTCAAGTTCTCCTGGACGAACATCGTCCGGCACCAGTTGGTCGCAGGCGGGGCGTCACCCGACGATCCCGATCTGACGGACTACGGGGTTCCGATGTATTTCGGTGACCAGGGATGGTGAGGGGCCGCTCGGTGGCGGATTCCACGCTATGAGTGATCATCTTCCGGGTCTGCGGGCGG
>NZ_JBSFUU010000216.1:0-1957 GCF_053591955.1 Streptomyces sp. NPDC002845
TCCTCGTCGGCCTGGACGGCACGATCTCCTTCCTGGAGGTCAACACCCGCCTCCAGGTCGAGCACCCGGTCACCGAGGAGGTCACCGGCATCGACTTGGTCCGCGAGATGTTCCGCATCGCCGACGGCGAAGAGTTCGGCTACGAGGACCCGCCGCTGCGCGGCCACTCCTTCGAGTTCCGCATCAACGGCGAGGACCCCGGCCGCGGCTTCCTCCCGGCCCCCGGCACCGTGACCACCTTCGCCCCGCCGTCCGGCCCGGGTGTGCGCCTGGACGCGGGCGTGGAGTCCGGCTCGGTCATCGGCCCGGCCTGGGACTCGCTCCTTGCCAAGCTGATCGTCACCGGCGCCACCCGTGAGCAGGCGCTGCGGCGCGCGGCCCGTGCGCTGGCCGAGTTCAAGGTCGAGGGCATGGCCACGGCCATCCCCTTCCACCAGGCCGTGGTGGTCGACCCCGCCTTCACCGCCGACCCCTTCACGGTCCACACCCGCTGGATCGAGACCGAGTTCGTCAACGAGACCATCCCGTTCGCCGCCGTGCCCACCGACACCGAGGTGGAGGACGCGACGGGCCGCGAGACGGTCGTCGTCGAGGTCGGCGGCAAGCGCCTGGAGGTCTCGCTGCCGTCGTCGCTGGGCATGTCGTCGGCCCGCACGGGTCTGGCCGCCGGGGCCAAGCCCAAGCGCCGGGCAGCCAAGAAGACCGGCACCACCGCGTCCGGCGACACCCTCGCCTCGCCGACGCAGGGCACCATCGTCAAGGTCGCCGTGGAGGAGGGCCAGGAGGTCGAGGATGGCGACCTGGTCGTCGTCCTGGAGGCCATGAAGATGGAACAGCCCCTCAACGCGCACCGCTCGGGCACCGTCAAGTGCCTGTCCGCCGAGATCGGCGCCTCCCTCACCTCCGGCGCCCCCATCTGCGACATCAAGGGCTGACCCGTCCGGCTGGTGCGTCCAGTCATCTGCGGACAGACGACCACGTCACGCGACAGCGCGACAGGAGCCGGAAGACATGCACAGCAAACACAACGCAGCCAAGGACGCCTTGCTCTCACACGTTGTGAGGGCGGCGAACTCCGCGCAAGGACAGGGAGACTCGCTGATGGATGCAGTAAAGAGCAACGCCTCCGCCGCAGGGCAGACCAACATTGTGCTGCGACGGATCGACGAAGCCGTGCACGTCGTGGAGGAACAGCACACCAAAGTCAGGATCACTGCCCGCGAGCGCGTGGAACAGCTGCTCGACGAGGACTCCTTCGTCGAACTGGACGAGACCACCGGGCACCACCCGTGCAACGCGCGGCTGGAGACGACCATCCCACGCCGGCAAGGCGTAGTCACCGGCTACGGCACGGTCGACGGCCGGCCGGTGGCTGTCTTCGCCCAGGACCATACGGTCGTGGGCGGCGCCCTGGGCGAGGCCGCCGGCCGGAAGATCACCAAGGTGATGGACTTCGCGCTGAAGACCGGCTGCCCGGTCATCGCCATCAACGACGCCGGCCGGTCCCGCATCCTGGACAGCGGCAGTGCCCTGGGCGTGCACGGCGAGATCCTCCGCCGCCATGTTCACTCCTCCGGAGTGGTCCCCCAGATCTCACTCATCATGGGGTCGTGCGCAGGCGGCGCGGTCCACTCCCCGGCCCTGGCCGACTTCACCGTCATGGTCGAACGGACCTCCCACATGATCACCACCGGCACCGTGATCCAAGCCCGCACCACCCTCACCGCAGTCACCCCCGAACCACTCCGCATCTCGGGGGAAGCTCAACCCACCATCTGCGCCTGGACCGACCGCGCCACCGCCATTGCACTGCGCCGGCCGTCCCACCCCCGCCCGATCAACACGAGAGGGCCCGCCATCGGCTAGGAGCGTGTCTCAGTAACGAGCAAGCGGCCCGCTGGTCGTGATCGATGGGATCGGTCGCGGCCGTCCCGTGGGCACCTGTGAGGCTGTGGCT
>NZ_JBSFUU010000217.1:0-1869 GCF_053591955.1 Streptomyces sp. NPDC002845
GAGAACCTCGGACCGGTTTTCGACGGCATCTCGAGCGTGATGGTGAACCTCATCAACGTGGTTCTGACGCTCCTGACGGCTCCGCACGCGCTCGTGGTGACCGGTGTGTTCACGCTTTTGGCGCTCTGCACCCGCAAGGTGGGTTTCGCGGTGTTCACGCTGGGCGCCTTCCTGCTCATCCAGGGCATGGACCTGTGGGTGCCTGCCATGGAATCCCTGGCCATCGTCATCGTCGCGTCCGTCGTCGCCGTCGGTATCGGCGTGCCCATCGGTATCTGGGCGGCCCGCAGCAGCCGGGTCAGCAGCGCGGTGCGGCCGGTGCTCGACTTCATGCAGACACTTCCGGTCTTCGTCTATCTCCTGCCCGCGGTCTTCTTCTTCGGTGTCGGTGTCGTGCCCGGAGTGGTCTCGACCACGGTCTTCGCCATCCCCCCGGCGGTCCGGCTCACCGAGCTGGGGATCCGCCAGGTCGACAAGGAGGTCGTCGAAGCGGCTCTGGCCTTCGGTGCCAGGCCCCGTCAGATGCTGAGGGACGTGCAGTTCCCCATGGCCATGCCCTCGATCATGGCCGGCGTCAACCAGGTGATCATGCTGGCGCTGTCCATGGTGGTGATCGCGGGCATGGTCGGAGCGGGCGGACTGGGCACCATCGTGGTGCGCGGCATCAGCACCCTCGACATGGGCGACGCGGCCGAGGGCGGCATCGCCGTGGTCATCATCGCCATCTTCCTCGACCGCCTGACCAGCGCGTTCGCCGCGCCGCGCCGCGGCCGCGGCCGGCTGCGCGCCGCACTGGCCACACGCCGCAACCAGGCCGCCCCTCCCGCCACCGCCACCGCCGCCGCGGCAGCGGCGTCCGGCAAGACCGCCGCGTCCGGCGACGAGAGCGCACATCCCGCAGCCCTCTCCAGCTCGTCCTGAACCCCATGGGAGTCACCGACATGATCCGTAGCATTCACCGAAAGAGCAGACTGGCCCTCGCCGCCGGCAGCGCCGGAGCCCTGCTGCTGCTCGCCGCGTGCAGTGGTGAGACCGCCTCCGTGGGATCGGGCGGCGACAGCGATTCCGGTACCAGGAGCGTGAGCATCGCCGTGGTGGACGGGTGGGACGAGAACGTTGCCACCACGTACCTGTTGAAGGAGCTGCTGGAGGAGCGGGACTACAGGGTCGAGGTCAAGTCGCTCGATATCGCCAGTACCTTCACGGCCGTGGCGAACGGGCAGATGGATCTGTACACCGATGCCTGGCTGCCCCTGACGCACGAGGCGTACTGGGAGCGTTACAAGGACGATCTTGAAATCGTCTCCACCTGGTACGACACGGCTGAGTCCAGCCTCGCCGTCCCGGAGCACATGACGGACGTCAACACCATTGAGGATCTCAAGAAGCACAGCAAGGAGTTCGGCAGCCGGATCGTCGGGATCGAGGCGGGTGCCGGGCTGATGAAGCTGACCCGTACGTCCGTCATGCCCGCCTACGGCCTGGACGATTTCACGCTGGTCGAGGGCAGCACCGCGGCCATGCTGGCGGAGCTGGACTCGGCCACCAAGAACAACGAGGCCGTCGTGGTCACGTTGTGGCAGCCGCACTGGGCGTTCACCAAGTACCCGATCAAGCCCCTGAAGGACCCCGAGGGCGCCTTCGGCGAGCCGGACAAGGCCCAGGCGATCGCCAGCAAGGAGTTCACCGAGAACAACCCGGAAGTGGTCGAGTGGCTGAACAACTTCAAGTTCGACAGTGACCAGCTGGGCAGCCTGCTGCTGACGATGAAGGACAAGGGCAAGGGCAAGGAACAGGAAGCCGCCAAGGAATGGATCGCGGACAACAAGTCCCTCGTCGACTCCTGGTTCGCATAGTCCAAAAGCACGC
>NZ_JBSFUU010000218.1:0-1853 GCF_053591955.1 Streptomyces sp. NPDC002845
CTCGGAAAGAACGATCTCCACAGCGGCAGGGCCTCGATGCGCCATAAAAAGACGATACCAACTAACCCAGAAGATTTCTGGCGCATCACACTAGGCAGCAACACTGACAATCCGTCACCCGCAGGGAGTACCTGCGGGGATGAGCGGGCGCGGGTGCCCCTGCTGCACAGGAAAGTGCAGCAGGGGCACATCGTCTGCCCGATCGGCGAGACTCATCGAGCAGAAGTCCGTCGACGGCGAGGTCGGCGTCCGCGCTGATCCGGTCGGCGGGGAAGGTCAATGTGTCAGCGCCGACACATACCCTTCTGTAAAAGCCAGGTCCAGCCCGTAGCGGGCCCGGGGTCGGGACTCCGCGGCGCGCAGCGTGTTGCCGAGCCGGGTCGGCATGCGCTGTGCTCGCTGGGCGGAGACAGTCCTTGGCCTGCAGTTCGACAACCGCGAGCCCATCAGGGCGTCGAGTTCGGCGCGCAGGGGGTCGGCGTCCGGCAGCAGGACCGGTAGTTCCTGGGTTCCCCGGCATTTCCCGCCCCGTGTCGTCCGATCGGGCACGTAGGGGGCACGGGCGGCTGCCTGTGTACCGCTACGGCGACGGAGTCGGCCTCCTGCGCCGGGCGAATCGACGCCCGGCTACCCAGAGGTTGATCAGGAACAGCACTGATCCGGCTACGGGCCAGCCCACAGATCCACCGTCACGGTAGGTTTCAATGCCCACCACCAGCAGCATTGAGCCGATCGCCACGCCCATCAGGTCGAGGAGGACGTCTGCCTGCCTCGCGATCTTCGAAAGGTTGACCACGGCTTGATCGTGACAGGTGACCGCGCTCGCTGCCAAGGGCGAATTCTCTGCCGCGACCTGCATGTTTGCCGCGCGGTCGGCGGAGCGACTTTGACCGGGAGCTGCTGACACAGGGCGGCAGGAATGCAGAAGCCCATCTCGAAGGCCGACAAGACGGCATCGCCGTACGCCAGCGCGGCAACAGCCACCGTCTCCTCCACCAACACGAGACACCGGTCAAGATCAAGTGGCAGAAACCCACTGGCCGTCAAACTCTCTGGCAAACGGCCAAGATCTTCTGTCAGAGGTCAGCACCCCGTGGCCGCAGGCCCTCGCCTCACACCCTCACACCCTCACACCGCACCTCGCCCACCTGAGGAAACGGGCTGTGTGCCTCACAGAGCAGCCGGGAGCGGTGGCCTACAAGGGACAGTGCCGTGCAGGGCGCGGCGGTCGCGGGACAGGGCGTAGCGGCGGGCGGCGAAGCCGTTCTCGAGGTCCTCGCCGATCGCTTCGCACAGCGGGGCGAGGACGTCGGCCGCGTCGGTGTCGGACAGGTAGGCCGGGGCGACTTCGAGCAGCAGCTCGCCGATCGCGTGCGTGCTGGCGGCGAGCTGGTCGACGACGCGGCGAAGTTCGGCGACGGCCAGGTCCGCCGGTGGTTCGGCGGGCGGGGCCGTCGCGATACCGACGTCGTGGACGGCCTGGTGGACGATCGCGCGTACGGTGCCGTGCCCCAGGTCCTGGCCGCCGCTGCGGGGCAGGGCGGCGAGGCGGCGGGTGATCACGCCGGTGTCGAGCAGGAAGTAGCCGAGCAGCTGCCACGCGGTGCGCTTGGACAGCTTGTTGCTTCGCCGTGGGCGCGCTCGATCGGCTGCTCGCGGTGTCGAGGTCCCCAGCGGGCGGTCTCCGTCAGGCGCGCGGCGCGCATCCGCGGACCCGTGCAAGTCATTTCCTCTGAGCGGTCCGAATTCCAGGGCTAGCCCTTCAGTCGTAGATCGGTTGGGTGGCTGTAGTTCAGCGATCTCATGGTCCGGATAACTCCCCTGTATGCAGGCGGAGTTGCTGGACGTGCCAT
>NZ_JBSFUU010000219.1:0-1853 GCF_053591955.1 Streptomyces sp. NPDC002845
TAGGGGACGATAAAATGAAACATACACACAAAATCATATTGGCTGTCACTTCTGTATGCACTGTTATTATTCTAGGTGTAAGTATCTTTTTTGTTACACAAGCAGTAACAAACAATAAATTAGAAAACACTAGTCAAACAACTCAACACTCAAGCAGCAGCTCAAAACCTGTTGAAGATAAACAAACGACGAAACAGCTTGATCAAGCAAAACAGCTTGCTGCAAGTTATCATTATGATGAAGCCATCGCCTTACTTGAAAAAGACGACGCCAAAGAAGCGCAACAATTGTTAGCAACTTTGAAAAAAGAAAAAGAATCCTTGGTAAAATGGGAAGACCCGACCAAAATCTCACACGTCTTCTTTCATAGTCTGATTGTTGATCCAGCTAAGGCTTTTCATACCCAGCAAGCACAAGGGTATAAAGATTATATGGTCACTATTTCCGAATTCAATAAAACCATTGATCAGTTATATAAAAATAACTATGTTCTTGTTAATCTAAATGGATTAGTCAAAAAAGGAACAGATGGAAAACTGACCTTTACAGGTGTTTCTCTTCCAGAAGGAAAGAAACCGTTAATTCTTTCGCAAGACGATGTCAGCTATTATGAATACATGGACAATTCAGGATTTCCAAGTAAGTTGATTGTCGATAAACAGAACCAAATCAAGAATATTTATATCGACAATAAGAAGGAAACTGTTGGTGACTATGATATGGTTCCATTGATCGATTCATTCATTAAAAAACATCCCGATTTTTCTTATCAAGGCGCCAAAGGAACATTAGCTTTAACAGGCTATAATGGTGTATTAGGTTACCGTACATCAAAATCAGAATATGGTGATAACGAAAAAACAAACAAAGAAATCGAAGCAGCCAAAAAAGTTGCTGATCAATTAAAGAAAGATGGTTGGAGTTTTGCTTCTCATACTTGGGGACACTTGAATATGACACAAGCTTCTTTAGCCGATATCCAACAAGATAATGAACGTTGGCAAAATGAAGTTGCACCTATTTTAGGCAAAACAAATATTTTGATCTACCCATTTGGCGCTGACATCAGCGATTGGCAACCTTATTCTGAAGCAAATCAAAAATTTGCTTACTTGAAACAACAAGGATTTGATATCTTCTGCAATGTCGATGCCTCAACTCCTGCATGGGGACAACTAGGAACTGACTACTACCGTAACGCCAGAATCAATATTGACGGTATCCGTTTCGAAGCTGACCTAAAAGGAGAAAATCCAATACTTGATCAATTTATCAACGTCAAAGAAGTGTATGACCAAAAAGATCGAGGATAGAGGTTGTGAAAGAAGCGTCCAGCTCCGCCGACAATAAGTAGGAATTAACTATCTAGGAACGCATACCATGCGTAAAACAGGCGCTTATCGGGTCTATACGCAGTCAAACTATAATATTGGTTTAGTGATGCATTTATTAAACCATTCAAGTGAAGCTATGACCTTAACGTATCTTGGATTAGATCAAGCTAGTCGAGAAACGATGTTAGACCAAATTGATTATGGGTAATGAATGTTTAGAACTTAGTAGTCGTCCAAAAACAACTACTTTTTTTGTTGAATCGTCCAAGGACGATTCAATGCTTTTGACTTGTAAGAACAGGATTGAATGAAGCCATACTGTTCGCATATTTTTAGTGGATGAACAAACAAAATACGAGAGATTTTTTGTTCGTTCATCCATGGTTTTAGAAAAAAGAGGGACGATTTCGGAAGAAGAAAATCGTCTCTTTTTTTTCTTCTTTTTGTATGACAAAAAGAAAGATCTTTTGCTCATTTTATTTTTATAAAATGGGTAGGTGGCGTTTGCATAAAGCAAAT
>NZ_JBSFUU010000220.1:0-1819 GCF_053591955.1 Streptomyces sp. NPDC002845
CCAAAATATTTTCACTTTCCATATTTACCTCAATGAAATCTTTCTAAATAGACTTAATAAAAGTATACTGCTTTTTCTGTATATTTGCAAAAAATTATCATTTTGGATATCTTCATGAATTTTCTGAACATTACGGGAAATGAAGGTAAAACAACAGTTTTGGAGGAAATAATAAAAGCAGTAATCATACTAAAAACTGCTTTTATTATTGTTTTATTTTTCATGTTGCTCTGTTTTGGACTTTTTATTCTTTAGTTTTTTATATTCTTTATTGATGACGTTAAGTCAAGTTTTTAGAGTAACAAACGTAGAATTTTAATCTATTTATTTTAAGCACTTACCTTTTCAAATTGATTAGGTGTAAGATACCCTAAACTTTGATGGATTCGTTTTGAATTATAAAAGGCTTCGATGTACCAGAAAATACTCTGATAGGCTTCTTCAAAGTTCTTATATTTAAATTGATACACCCACTCTCTTTTTAAATGTCCATGCCAAGATTCAAGACTGGCATTATGATAAGGGTATCCCCTTCGACTGAAAGAGTGAGTCATCCCATAATACTTAAGCAACTCTTCATACTCTAGACTCGTATACTGGCTTCCTTGGTCAGAATGAAGAATAACAGCTTCTGGATAGTCTTGTGATTTAATGGCCTTATTTAAAGTTCTTTGCACTAATTCTACAGTCATTCGCTTGCCCAAATCCCAAGCAATGACTTTTTTAGTATAACGATCCATAATGGTTGAGAGATAAGCCCATCCTTGTTGAGTAGGAATATAAGTAATGTCGGTTGACCAAACCTTATTTTTCTTTGTAGGTTCAGTCTGTATGAGATTTTTTCGATTGATGTGATCACTTAGTGAGTATCCAGGCTTAAATTTCTTAATGACTACAGACTTGAGTTGAAGTTGCTTCATTAGCTTCTGTACCAGTTTTAACCCGACTTTTTCCCCTTGTTTAAGTAGAAGATGATGAATTTTAGTAGCACCATAGATTCCTCGGTTAGCATTGAAGAGTTGAGAAATTTTGAGTGACAGGTATTGTCTCCTTAATTGAGTTTTAGATGGATGTCGGTTAATCCGTTCATAATAACTTGATTCAGGAACATCAAGGAGTTGACAGCTTAGTCTGACATTGAGTGCTAAAGTTTGTATGGTTTGAGCCATATCCGCAGCACTCACTTCTTTTTCTCGGCGAATATGGTCAATACTTTTTTTAAGATGTCTCGTTCTTCCTTAACTTTAGCCAGTTGTCTTTTTAATTCTAGAAAATCAGCTTTAGAGACGGAGCTTTCATTAGATTTAGAGTAGAGGTCTATCCATTTATAAATTGTTGCAGGGGCCACGTCGTATTCTTTAGACAGCTGGGTGACGGATTGACCAGAATGATAGAAGGCGATAAGGGTTTCTTTAAATTCTTTTGAGTAGCGTTTTTTCATGTTTTTGTCCTTTGTCTAAATTATACAATAGTGACTCTAAGATTTAAGGATAACATCATTAAATATGGTATAATTTAAGGTATATAATATGTATGTGGAGATACCATGAATCAAAAAAAGAGGCGTCATTATCGTAAGAAAAAACACACAGTACTAAAAGTTATTTCAATTATTTTTGTATTAGTAATTATCGCTGTTGCTTCTATAGCCTACGTAGCTTATAGAAATGTTGAATCAACCTTTTCAACATCATATGAAAATTTCCCTAAAACAACAAGTATCGACTTAAAAAAGTCTAAAACATTCACCACACTTATCATTGTAATTGGTAAAAATAATTCTAAAAATACAGCTTATGCTACTGTTTTAGCTTCAACG
>NZ_JBSFUU010000222.1:0-1785 GCF_053591955.1 Streptomyces sp. NPDC002845
TGTCGTGGAACTGGGCCACCGGATACGGCGACCTGTGGCGCACCAGCACCGATGTCATCTTCTGGGGCCAGACCCCGACCACCGGCATGATGCTCACCAACTTCGACAAGGGGCTGCACCCCGCGGCCCAGCACACCGGCTACTACAACGACCCCGACATGCTGATGGTCGGCATGAGCGGCCTCACCGCCGCCCAGAACCGGCTGCACATGGGCCTGTGGGCGATCTCCGGCGCCCCGCTGCTGGCCGGCAACAACCTGGCCACGATGAGCACCACCACCCGCGACATCCTCACCAACCGCGAGATCATCGCCATCGACCAGGACCCACGCGGGCTGCAGGGCGTCAAGGTCGCCGAGGACACCCGCAACCTGCAGGTGTACGGCAAGGTCCTCGCCGGCACGGGCAAGCGCGCCGTGCTGCTGCTCAACCGCACGTCCTCGTCGGCGTCCATGACCGTCCGCTGGGCCGACCTCGGCCTGACCAGTGCCTCGGCGTCTGTACGCAACGTGTGGACCGGCACCAACGCCGGTTCCCACTCCACGAGTTACTCCACCACCGTCCCGGCGGGCGACGCCGTCCTGCTCACCGTCTCCGGCACCGAGGCGTCCGGGTCGACCTACGAGGACACCACCACGGCCACCACACCCACGTTCAGTGCCGTCACGACCGGCGCGGCGGGCACCAAGCTGGTGGACATCACCTACGCCAACGGCGGCAGCACGGCCCGTAAGGCGACCATCAAGGTCAACGGCCAGTACAGCTACGTCGTCGCCTTCCCGCCGACCGGCTCGGCCACGACCCATCGCACGGTGTCCGTACTGGCGCACCTGGCCAAGGGCACCAACACCGTGCGCTTCGCGACGGTCTCCGGCAGCACCGCGCCCAACATCGACGCGATCCGTGTCCAGGGCATCCCCGGCACCAACGGCGTGGCCCTCGTCGGCGCCGCCTCGAACCGCTGCGTCGGCCTGGAGAAGAACACCATCACCAACACCTCTCAGGCCATCCTGTGGGACTGCTTCGGCGGGCAGAACGAGACCTTCACGCAGACCTCACGCGGCGAACTCGTCGTCTACGGCAACAAGTGCCTGGACGCCGACAACAACGGCACCGCCAACGGCACCAAGGTCATCATCTGGGACTGCAACGGCGGCACCAACCAGAAGTGGACCGTCCACTCCGACGGCACGATCACCAACGACCTGTCGGGACTGTGCCTCGACGCCGAAGGGGCGGCGACCGCCAACGGCACCAAACTGCTCCTGTGGACCTGCAACGGGCAGACCAACCAGCAGTGGACCCTCAACTGACCTGACCTGACCTGACCTGCACCGCCACACCGCCCGTCGCCGGGCCGACCGTCGAACCGGTCCCGGCGGCGGGCGGTGTCGACTGCCGGGCGGCTGCACCGCCCGAAATCAGTGGGAGGACGGACCGGGCCAGATGGCCGAGGCGTCGTCGCGGTCCAGGTCGGGCAGGCGGATCGGGCGGCCGATCAGCTGAACGTGCCCGACATGTTCACCCGCCTGCTGTTCAGACTCGTCGCCACAGGCATCGCACCGGCCTCCTTCTACCGCACCGACGACCGGGGAAACCGGCCGCGACCGCCGTGTCAGGGCCGGCCGCAGTCGACGCGATCACGCGTCGGACGCTGTTCAGCGGGCCGGAGCGCGGAGGTCCTGCCGACGGTGGAGAAGGTGCCGGGACGGCGGTCTTCTCGTGACGCGCGCCCGTTTCGGCGGCTGAAGCCGCAATGAGAGAAACCTGTCAACGAGCCCAGGA
>NZ_JBSFUU010000223.1:0-1744 GCF_053591955.1 Streptomyces sp. NPDC002845
CAATGCCACGAAGTTAAGGACCCGTTGGCGGTGTCAAGGCATCAGGGAGAGTGATCTTGTAGGTGTTCGGCGCGGTGCGGATGAGTCGCCCGTTGCGGGCCCAGTAGCAGAGTTGCGCGGTGATGCTGCTGAGGGGGCGCCCCGAGGTGGGGAGCCCGAGATGCCGCGCGATGTCCCGGGTGTGCATGGCCTGGTTGGAGTTCGCGGCCAAGAGCTGGCAGACCTGGCCCCAGCGGCCGGAGAGTGCCCGGCTCGGGTCCTGCGCGCTGGGCAGGGCTGGTGGGTGCACGGTGATCTCGATGGCGGTGATCGGGGTGCTGTCGCGTGGACGCCCGTCGCGGTTCCAGATGTTGTAGCGGGAGGTTCCGCACTTGACGATGCGGGCGGACAGTCGCATCCGGCGCCCGGGAAGCAGCGCGAGCAGGACGCGGGCGCCGATGTGTCCCACCATGTCGTAGCGGCTGCTCGGCCCTGAGGCCGCGGTCGTTCCGGCCAGGCTGACCACCGTGTCGCGGGCGGCTTCCAGAGCGACGGTGAAGCCGGCCCGGTCGGGATCACAGCCGGGCTTTGTCTCCACCGCGGTCACCATGACTGAGCGCAGGGCCTGGTAGAGGGTGAGCAGTCCCCACATCTCCTGGTTGAGACCCACCGGGTCCTTCGAACGTAGAACTCGGCCTTTGAGCAGGGTGTGACGGAGCGCCAGGTAGGTGATCTCGATCTCCCAGCGCTCGTGGTAGAGACGCACCAGGTGGTCGGCGGGATCGGTGCGGTGGTCGTTGAGCGTGGTCAGCAGGCGGTAGGTGCCGCCGAAGTCGCCGCCGTCGGCGGTGCGGGAGTGGATCTCGGCCTCGATCACCCGCAGCGGGAGGCCCCCGATCCGGGTCAGGTAGGAGCCGTCGGGCAGCAGCGCCAGCACCGGCGGTCGTCGGGTGCTGGTGGCGCGTATCAGGAACTGAGTCCCTTGAGCTGCGATGTCTGCGAGCAGGTCGTTGCTGTCGAAGGCGCGGTCCGCCAGGAGGAGCATGTCCGGAGTCAGGTGGCCGGTCAGGTCGTGGGCGTAGTCGGTCTCGCCCTTGGAGGCGGGGCCGAAGACCGCTGCGATCAGGCCGCGGGTGCCTGTTTCGCACAGGGTCATGAGCATCAGCCGGGGGTAGCCGGACGGGCCGTAGCGGCGTTCGGTGCGGCCGAGCCAGGACCGGTTGCGCTCGTGGTCGGGGACGGACAGGCTCCCGCAGCCGTCGAAGGCGACCGTGCGCCAGCGGCGGTAGCGCACTCCAGGCGTGGACGGCTGGGCCAGCGGGCCGGCCAGCACGTCGAACAGCCGCTTGAGCGGGGCCACCCCGATGCGCCGACGCAGATCGCGAAGTGCCTTCTCTGACGGCTGCGGCACCCGGGCGGCCAGTCCGGCTGCGAGTTTGCCCCACACCAGTGCGGTGCCCAGATGCTCGAACAGCCCGAGCGCGAGCACGAAGTACACCCCGACGCGGGAGGGGAGGCTCCGAATTCGTCGCTCGCGAGCCCCGCTCTCGTCCAGTACCGCATCCACCAACTCGGGCGGGATGACCTGCGTTAACTCACCGATATGACCAGGCGCGAACACGTCATCGGTTCCGCCCGTGACAGACTTGGCCACAGGGCCTCTGCTTTCTCAGGAAGATCTTCGTCGATCCCCTGGATAGCAGAGGCCCCTCCCGCATCCCCCACTCTTGACACCGCCAACGGGTCCTTAACTTCGTGGCATTGG
>NZ_JBSFUU010000224.1:0-1729 GCF_053591955.1 Streptomyces sp. NPDC002845
CTAGGAGCGTGTCTCAGTAACGAGCAAGCGGCCCGCTGGTCGTGATCGATGGGATCGGTCGCGGCCGTCCCGTGGGCACCTGTGAGGCTGTGGCTGGGTCCTGCCCGGCAGGTGTTCGGCTGGTAGGGCCCGTGGCGTGGGCCAGGGTGTCTGGCTGGTCAGCCGGCCAGGGCGGCGAGCCCGGTGGTCCCGGCGTGTCGGAAGATCTTGCGGAGGTTGTGGCAGGCGGCGAGCAGTTGCCACTCGCCGCGGGCTCCGTCCTCGCCGCGCAGGAGGAGCTGGCGGCCGTTCTGGCAGGTCATGACCTGTCCGAAGACGGGTTCGACGATGGCCTTGCGGCGGCTGTAGGCGGCCTTGCCGGGCTTGGTCCGCAGCTTGCGGGCCATGCGTTCCTTGAGGGTGGCGTCCTTGGGAATGCGTCCGCGTGGTGCGGGCGGGACCTGCTCGTCGTGGGCCAGGCGGCCGGTGGCCATGAACGTGTCGGTGCCGCAGGCGAGTTGGCGCTCTCGCGCGGCCTCGAGGTTGGTCTCGGAGCAGTAGCCGGCGTCGACCAGGGCCTGCTTGGGGTGGACGCCGGTGTTGTGCGCGGACTGGTCGAGCATCGTGGTGTAGTTCAGCGCGTCCGAGGGGTTGGTCGTCACGTCGGCGGCGGTGATGATCTGGTGTTCTTCGTCGACGACGGCCTGGGCGTTGTAGGCCTGGATGTAGGCGCCGTCGCTGTTCTTCATGATCCGCGAGTCGGGGTCGGTGAAGTTGGCCTGGGCCTTGGGCTTGGGCCGCGCCTTGGCGGCGGCCTGCTGGCCGGCGTCGGTGACGGCCCGCTCGTCGCCAGTGCCGGCACGCTCCTGATGGCGGCGTTCCTTGTCCTCGGCATGAGCGCGGGCCTTCTCGGCGGCCTCGGCCTCGATCTGCGCGCGGGCGGCCTGCAGCTTCGACAGACGCTTCTCACGCCGGTCCAGCTCGGCGGGCAGGTCCGCCTCCTTGCCATCCACGCCGAAGGTCTCATCCTCGGCCTCGTCGGCGACCTCCGCGTCGGCCAGCAGGGCGTGGGCCTTCGCCTCCAGCTGGGCGATCTCGGCCTCGATGCGTTCTTCCTTGCCGACCAGGCGGCCGTAGCTCATCGCCTTGTGCTTGGAGGCGCTGGCCTCCAGTTTCGTGCCGTCCAGCGCAACGCGTCCCATCGTGACCATGCCGAGCTTGGTCGCCAGGTGCAGCGACTGGGTGAACAGACCGGCGAGCGCATCGAGGTGGCGGCGGCGGAACCGGGCGATCGAGCGGAAGTCCGGGGCCTGGCCGGCGGCCAGGAACCGGAACGCGACGTCGTCGGCCAGGCGGCGCTCGACCGCCCGGGAGGAACGGACGCCAGTGGTGTAGCCGTAGATCAGCAGACGCACCATCAGCCGCGGATCGTAGGGCGGGTAGCCGCGCTTTTCGGTGTAGTCCGCCCGGATTGGTCCGAGGTCGAGCACCTCGTCGACCAGGTCGGCGACGAACCGGGCCAGGTGGCCCTCGGGCAGCCAGTCGTCCAGCGACGGCGGCAGCAGCAGGACCTGATGCGGGTCGAACGCCCGAAACGTCTTGTCCACCGCCGCCGCAGGGCCCTGCGGTCGCTTCTTGCCGCCCGGCTCGACCTCGAACAGCCCATCCCCATCACGCATACCGAGATCATCCCGCATGAATGATCACGAACCGCAAGCGGGTTGCCGGTTACTGAGACACGCTCCTAGGC
>NZ_JBSFUU010000225.1:0-1700 GCF_053591955.1 Streptomyces sp. NPDC002845
CCGGAACTCCACTATTCGGTGTAGGGGCACGGATCGCTCCCTCAGCGCCTCAGACTCGAGTATTTACGCTGGTGAAGCCGCTCCTTATCACAGGTTGAACCGGAACTGTAGATCTGGCGGCATCGTCCCGGATATCCGGGAGATTCCCCGACCCAAGGCCCCATGCGCCCCTCTGAGCATCACAGCCGCTCCGCTCTCGGGACGACTCGAACCGTCGCCGGGTCGACTCCGCGTCTACCAGAAGGCTGCCGAAGGACCCGCACTTCGACGAGCGATTCGACGACCCGGCGCTGGAAGCCCACATCCGCCTCGTCGAAGACGGCTCTTGGATCATGGCAGTCGATCAAGGATCCCAGCCCGGCAGCCCCGAGCACGCGACGGCGCTCTTCCTCCAGCTCGGCGATGCCTGGTGCCTCGCAGCTACGAATGCGCGCGACGTCTGCGCCGTGGACGTCACCGAGCTCGAGGTCGCACAAGGCGCGCTCCACGCGCCTGCGGCGCTGCGCGATCTCGCCTCGGATCTCCGCCGCGCGCGGGGCATCCGGGCTCAGGAGGAGCTCCTCCAGGTCCGGACGGACGAGCAGCTCGTGGACGACGCGCAGCACGGAGTCGTCGATGTGGTTGCTGGATCGGGTGAAGTGGCCCCGGGTGCAGCCCGGCGTGCCCGCGCACCTGTAACGGCCGGACTTCGCGCTCACCGGCTGACCGCAGTGGCCGCAGCGGTACATGCCCGATCCCAGATACCGGTATCGCATCGCGGGCTCCGGACGGGCTGCGAGGGACTGGTGATCGAGGCGAGCCTGCACGGCGTTCCACGTGTCCTCGTCGACGAGCGGCTCCCATTCTCCCCAGATGGGGTTCTCGTCCTCGTCGCGCACGATCCAGTCCGACGAGGACGTCCTCGCTCCGGCACGGCCCACACCGCCGGCATAGACGGAGTACCCGGCGTAGCGGGGGTTGCGCAGGACGCCGAGGACCGTGCTCAGCGCCCACGGACCGTCGTCGGGAACATCAGCGGGCTCCAGGCCTGCCGCCAACTGCTTCTCGTTCCGCTCGATCGCCAGCACGCGGCTGCGCTTGGGTAATCGCGGAAGTGACGTCGGCACGCCCTCCCTCGACTCGCCCGAGAGCGCCGCGGCCATGGACGCCATCGACGGGCCGTCGGAGATCGCGCACAGGCGGAACAGCTCGCGCACCGCCGCGGCCTCCTCCTCGATCACGTCGCCGCCGGTCGAGTAGCCGAGCAGGCGCGTGCCCTTCGGGGCCCGACCGCGTCGAGCGCGCTGCAGCTCGGCCGCGGACCGGCGCGCCGCGCTCCGCTCGACCTCCCCGCGGGCCACAGCGGCCTTGACCCTGGCGTACATCCGCCCCCCGTCGGTCGTCAGGTCTGCCTCGCCGTTGGCCGTGACCAGCCGCAGCCCGCGCGCCTCGGCGGCGTCGATCCACTCCTCGAGCTGGCGTGGCTGCCGTGTGAGGCGGTCGAGGTCCCAGCAGATGATCGCGTCGAACGAGCCCGTGAGGTAATCGGCCACCATCCGGTCGTAGTCGGGTCGCCTCTTCGTCTTGTCCGTCGCGGACCTCGACTGGTCGACGTACGTCCCGACCACGGTCCATCCGCGATCAGCGGTGATCCTGAGACAGTCATCGCGCTGCCGGTCGATGGCGAGTCCGTCCATCTCGCGGTCGAGCGAGACGCGCAG
>NZ_JBSFUU010000226.1:0-1672 GCF_053591955.1 Streptomyces sp. NPDC002845
TAGCCTCGTGCTTTCACGAGGTGGGCTGTCCGACTGGTGATCGCGTAAGCAGAAAGTGCCTCTGACCAGCGAGAATGAGGATTGTCGAGGTCCTTGTTCCCGCACCAGCCGGAGGCACTTTCCAGGTGAAGAAGCGTATCGGGTTCTACCCGCGTGTCCGCATCGAGGGCGGTGGCCGTGGGGTGGTCTCCCAGGCCGGGGCCGTGCTGCTGGTCGAGACGTGTCGCAAGAGCGGCCTGGATGCGGCGATATCGCAGGCGCTGGCGCCGTGGCGGAAGTCCCGGGCGGTGCACGATCCGGGCAAGATCCTGCTGGATGTGGCACTTGCCGTCGCCCTGGGCGGGGACTGTCTGGCCGATGTGGGGATGCTGCGGGCCGAGCCGGCCGTGTTCGGGCCGGTGGCCTCCGACCCGACCGTCTCCCGCCTGATCGACACGCTGGCCGCCGGCGGGAAGCGGGTGCTGGCCGCGCTCCGCACCGCCCGTGCCGAAGTGCGCAAGCATGTCTGGCAGTTGGCCGGTGAAGCGGCCCCGGACGCCGGCGGACAGGTGATCGTGGACATCGACGGCGTCCTCGTCCTGGCGCACTCCGAGAAGCAGGACGCCGCCGCGACCTGGAAGAAAACCTTCGGCCACCACCCGCTGATGGGGTTCGTCGACCACGGCCGCGCCGGGTCCGGCGAGCCCGTCGTGGGCCTGCTGCGGCCGGGGAATGCGGGCTCCAACACTGCGAGTGATCACATCGAAGCCGCCCGGCTCGCGCTCGCTCAGCTGCCCAGACGCTACCGGCGTGGACGGCAGACACTCATCCGCTGCGATTCGGGCGGCGGCACCCACGAGTTCGTGGCCTGGCTCGCCCAGCGCGGACGGTGGCTGTCGTACTCGGTCGGCATGACCATCACCGACGCCATCCACCAGGCCGTCCTAAAGGTCCCTACGTCGGCGTGGACTCCGGCCGTCGAGCCGGACGGCGAAGTCCGCGACGGCGCCTGGGTCGCCGAACTCGACGCCGGCAGCGACTGTCTGAAGGGCCGGCCCAAGGGGATGCGGCTGATCGTCCGCAAGGAACGCCCGCACCCGGGAGCCCAGTTGCGCTTCACCGACGCCGACGGGCTGCGGTTGACCTGCTTCGCCACCAACACCACCGGCCAGAAGATCGCCGGGCTGGAGCTGCGGCACCGCCAGCGGGCCCGCGCCGAGGACCGCATCCGCGCCGCCCGCGCCACCGGCCTGCGCAACCTGCCCCTGCATGACAGCGCGCAGAACCAAATCTGGCTGGAGATCGTCCAGATCGCCCTGGACCTGCTGGCCTGGATGGCGATGCTCGCCCTGACCGGCCGGTCCCGGCTCTGGGAGCCCCGCCGCCTGCGACTCCGCCTGCTCTCCGCCGCCGCCCAGCTCGTCACCACCGCCCGCCGCCGACACCTCAGGTTCGCCCGCCACTGGCCCTGGACCGATGTGATCACAGGGGCCATCCAACGACTCGCAGCCCTTCCGAACCCCGGCTGACCAGCACGTTCCCGTCCCTGCGAGTAGCACCGCCCCACCGGAGCCGTGGAACCCGGCGCCCACCCGACGCGACAGTCGGGCCGCCGTCACACCCGAAAACCACCACCGAACGCAGATTGGCCGCCACCAAGAGCTGACGGCCAATCACGAAAGATCGAGGCTAG
>NZ_JBSFUU010000227.1:0-1659 GCF_053591955.1 Streptomyces sp. NPDC002845
CAGCCTGAACCAGTAGAAGCCGTGGCCTGCGAGGGTGAGCAGGTACGGCAGTTGGCCGATGGCGGGGAAGCGGACGCCGCCGATGAGTTCGACGGGGTGGCGTCCGGTGAAAGCGCGCAGGTCGAGTTCGGTGGGCTGGGCGAAGCGGGAGAAGTTGTTCACGCACAGCACGAGGTCGTCCTCGCCGTCCTCGGTCGAGGGTGCCTCGCGCAGGAATGCCAGGACGGCCGGGTTGGAGGAGGGCAGTTCGGTGTAGGAGCCGAGGCCGAAGGCCTTGTTCTGCTTGCGGATCTCGATCATGCGGCGGGTCCAGTGCAGCAGCGACGACGGTGAGGACATCGACGCTTCGACGTTGGTGACCTGGTAGCCGTAGACCGGGTCCATGATGGTGGGCAGGTAGAGCCGTCCCGGGTCGCAGGAGGAGAACCCCGCGTTGCGGTCGGGGGTCCATTGCATGGGGGTGCGCACCGCGTCGCGGTCGCCGAGCCAGATGTTGTCGCCCATGCCGATCTCGTCGCCGTAGTAGAGGATCGGGGAGCCGGGCAGGGAGAGGAGCAGGGCGGTGAAGAGTTCGATCTGGTTGCGGTCGTTGTCGAGGAGAGGGGCCAGGCGGCGGCGGATGCCGATGTTGGCGCGCATGCGCGGGTCTTTGGCGTACTCCGCGTACATGTAGTCGCGTTCTTCGTCGGTGACCATTTCGAGGGTGAGCTCGTCGTGGTTGCGCAGGAAGATGCCCCATTGGCAGTTGGAGGGGATGGCGGGGGTCTTGGCGAGGATTTCGGAGACGGGGTAGCGCGATTCGCGGCGGACGGCCATGAAGATGCGGGGCATGACGGGGAAGTGGAAGGCCATGTGGCATTCGTCGCCGCCGGAGCGGAAGTCGCCGAAGTAGTCGACGACGTCCTCGGGCCATTGGTTGGCCTCGGCCAGCAGGACGGTGTCCGGGTAGTGCGCGTCGATTTCCTTCCGTACCCGCTTGAGGAACTCGTGCGTCGCCGGGAGGTTCTCGCAGTTCGTCCCCTCCTCCTGGTAGAGGTACGGCACCGCGTCCAGCCGGAAGCCGTCGACCCCCAGATCCAGCCAGAAACGGAGCGCCGCGAGGATTTCCTCCTGCACGGCCGGGTTTTCGTAATTCAGGTCCGGCTGGTGGGAGAAGAAGCGGTGCCAGTAGTACTGCTTCCGGACGGGGTCGAAGGTCCAGTTGGAGGCTTCGGTGTCGACGAAGATGATGCGGGCGTCCTGGTACTGCTTGTCGTCGTCGGCCCAGATGTAGTAGTCGCCGTAGGGGCCGGTGGGGTCCTTGCGGGATTCCTCGAACCACGGGTGCTGGTCGCTGGTGTGGTTCATGACGAAGTCGATGATGACGCGCATGCCGCGCTGGTGGGCGGCGTCGACGAATTCGACGAAGTCGGCCAGGTCGCCGAAGTCCGGAAGCACGGCGGTGTAGTCGGAGACGTCGTAGCCGCCGTCGCGGAGGGGGGATTTGAAGAAGGGGGGCAGCCAGAGGCAGTCGACGCCGAGCCATTGCAGGTAGTCGAGTTTGGCGGTGATGCCCTTGAGGTCGCCGATGCCGTCGCCGTTGCTGTCCTGGAAGGAGCGGACGAGGACCTCGTAGAACACGGCGCGTTTGAACCACTCCGGGTCCCGGTCTTTGGCGGG
>NZ_JBSFUU010000228.1:0-1625 GCF_053591955.1 Streptomyces sp. NPDC002845
GGAGAAATAGGAAGAGGTGCCTGCTGACCTGCGATAATGGGAGTTCCTACGCTTCCATCAGCCGCACACAGCAAGGCACCTCTGAAGTGAAAGTCTCCCACAGCCCGGCGACGCTGTTCGCCGCCTTCGACGACGCCGACCTCATCGCACATGCCGGGCTGGTCCCCACGATCCGGCTGGCCGAGCGGTGCGGCCTGCCCGCTCTGGTGGCCGGGAAAGTGAAGCTGACCGGTGCGAAGAACGGTGCCGGGACGGCCGCCGAGGCGAAGGCCATGAGCATCGTGGGCGGGATGACGGCCGGGGCGGACAGCATCGACGACCTGGACGTGCTGCGGCACGGTGCGCTGGCCCGGTTGTTCGGCGAGGTGCGTGCCCCGTCGACGCTGGGCACGTTCCTGCGCGCGTTCACCTGGGGGCACGTGCGGCAACTGGAGTCCGCCGCACGGGCGTTCACCTGCAACCTTGCCGCACACATCGGCCTGGTGCCCACCGGGGACGAGGTGGCGTTCGTCGACATCGACTCCAAGGTCAAGCAGGTCTACGGCCCGGCCAAGCAGGGCGCCTCTTTCGGCTACACCAAGCAGCGCGGCCTGCACTTCCAGATCGTCACGGTCAAGACGGGCACCTGCGCGCCGGTGATCGTGGCAACGAGGCTACGCAAGGGCTCTGCCAACTCCGGCAAGGGTGCGGCGAGTCTGCTGCGCGAGGCGCTGGCCACGGTGCGGGCGATGGGTATCACCGCGCAGATCATCGTCCGCGCCGACTCCGCGTACTTCTCCCACAAGGTCGTCGAGGTCTGCCGCAAGGCCGGCGCACGCTTCTCCCTCGCGGTCGCGGTCAGGAAGAAGATCCGTGAGGCCGTCGCACACATCGCCGAGGACGCCTGGACGCCGATCAAGTACGCTGCCGCCGTCTGGGACGCCGAGGAGGAACGCTGGATCTCCGACGCCGAGATCGCCGAGGTCCCCTTCACCGCGTTCACCAGCAAGAAGAAGGCGTTTCACGCCACCGCCCGGCTGATCGTGCGCCGGGTCAAGCGCCTGAACCCCAAGAGCGTGCCCGAGGGGCAGGCCGAGCTGTTCGGCGTCTGGCGCCACCACGTCATCTTCACCGACAGCCCGTTCGTCCTGGCCCAGGCCGAACCCATGCACCGCGAACACGCCCAGGCCGAGCAGGTCTTCGCCGACCTGGAGGACTCCGCGCTCGCCCACCTGCCGTCGGGGAAGTTCACCGCGAACGCCGCCTGGCTCACCCTCGCAGCCGCCGCCTACAACCTCACCCGGGCCGCCGGCCACCTCGCCTCCGTCTTCCACGCCAGGGCGCGGACCGGCACCATCCGCCGCCACCTGATCAACATCCCCGCCCGGATCGCCACCAGCGCCCGCCGCCTCACCCTCCACCTGCCCAGGCACTGGCGCTGGGAAGACGACTTCACTGACCTGTGGACAGCGACCGGACAGCGCATGCGCACCTGAACCACACGACCGCCCTGCCCGCCCACGACCCGAAAGATCTTGGAGACCCCGCACCGGACGGCCACCCGGCGATCACCGCTGCCCGCACCCCGAAGAAACACCCCGAACCCGCCCGACACCCGTGATCAGAATTCACGCGGTGGATCGAGG
>NZ_JBSFUU010000229.1:0-1617 GCF_053591955.1 Streptomyces sp. NPDC002845
AACGGCTCCAGCTTCGGGCCCCGACGAGGAACTGACGCACCAGCAGTAGAAGTCACACACCAACTAACGATCAACTACTGGCGCAGGACACTAGTAGGACTTCGTTAGGTCGTTGTGGATCTCGTGGTCTGGCGTCTGTGGGTGGTGCCGGGAAGCGGCTGGTGGCAGGTGGTGCAGATACCGGTCCAGCAGTTCAGGAGGCTCTGGATGGTGTCCAGGATCTGGTAGAGCGTGAGACCGGTGTGCGGGCTTTTGGGGAGAGCCGCTGTTCGGTGAGGAAGGCGTGGGCGGCGGTGACCAGAGTGACGTGGTGGTGCCAGCCGGTCCAGGAGCGTCCCTCGAAGTGGTCCAGGCCCAGGCCGTGCTTGAGTTCCCGGTAGTCGTGCTCAATCCGCCAGCGGATCTTCGCCAGGCGGACCAGTTCGGCCAGTGGAGTGTCCTCGGGCAGGCTGGACAGCCAGTAGTCGGTGGGTGCTTCGGCTCCCTCGGGCCATTCCACCAGCAGCGTCACCTCGGGCAGGACACCGTCCCAGTGGCCGTCGCGTGCGGTGGCGGCGGCCTGGGCCAGACGGCGGGCCCTGACCCCGGCGGGCCGCACGCGCAGCGCCAGGAAGTGCGAGCGCATCGGATCGCGGGAGCCTTCCCGCCAGGTGACCTCGGTGAATGCCTGCCGGCCGTGGCCCATCGCCAGTGCGGCCACCGAGGACGGCTTGTCCCGGTAGCGCGGCTGCGGCCGGCGGCCGGTGCCGGACCAGGGCAGGGCAACGGGCACCGCGTGATGCGGGTGGACGGTCACATCCGAGCGGATGGCCACCACGTAGGCGATACCCCGGTCGGCCAGCCCGGCACGGAAGTCGGCGTTCTGCCCGTAACCGGCGTCGGCCACCACCACCGGTGGCACCAGGCCCCATGTGGCCAGCTCATCCAGGGTGTCCAGGGCCAGGCGCCACTTCTCACGGTGCCCGATCTGCTCAGGTATCCCGGTCCTGTCCCGCCGTACCGCATCGTGCTCCCATTCCTCCGGCACGAACAGGCGCCACTGCAGCGGGCAGGACGCGGTGTCGGTGACCGCGTGCACGCTCACCGCGACCTGGCAGTTGGCCTGCTTGCCCAACGCTCCGCAGTACTGGCGCGCGACCGCGACCGACATCTTCCCGTCCTTGGGGAACGACACGTCATCGACCGCCCAGGCGTCCGGGCCGATCAGCGGGACCATCCGCTCCGCAATCCGCCGCTGCACCGGCACCGGATCCCAGGTGGACTGGTTCACGAACTGCTGCAGGTTCTGCTCGTTGCCGTCCGGCAGCCGCATCGCCATCGGCTGGATCGACTTGCGCCGCCCGTCCAGCATCAGACCCCGCAGATAGCAGTCCCCCTTCGCCCGCTGATCCTTGCGTGGCACCGAGGCGAACACATCCGCCACGAACCCCGATAACTCTGCCCGCAGGCCCTCGACTTGCCGCATGTCCATCCGACCAACATGCCCCCCAAATCCATGATCGAGAAGACCTAACGGAGTCCTACTAGTGTCCTGCGCCAGAGATCCGTCGGCAGAAGCGGGCGAGGGAGTCGAGGATCTCTTCGGCTGTCTTGGTCCAGATGAACGGCTTGGGGTCT
>NZ_JBSFUU010000230.1:0-1615 GCF_053591955.1 Streptomyces sp. NPDC002845
GACTTTCACTTCAGAGGTGCCTTGCTGTGTGCGGCTGATGGAAGCGTAGGAACTCCCATTATCGCAGGTCAGCAGGCACCTCTTCCTATTTCTCCATCCAAAGACCGGCTATCGCGTGGTGGATCGAGGCTCAGTGATTGACCGCCAGGAACGTGTGCTGCTATGCCGAATTCACGGCGAGTCTTCTTGGCGACCGGTAGAGGTAAGAGTGATCCGTGTCCGGCTGTCCAGGTTCTCTGTCGTTCACGTTCTGGACACACTCTTCTCTCACTGGTTCCTTGCGGCTACTCCGGTAGTCGGCAGATTTGATCCACTGTCGGAACGAGGCGGCCTGTCCGGCATGACCCGTATTTTCGTTGCCCGTCGCGACAGAATGCGTCGGCTAAGCCTTCGCGCTCGCGCCCATTCCTCTCTGGACGCTGACTACGTCTCGCATCCTCTGTCCGAAGTCGAAGGCGAGGATTTTGATGTGTATCCACGCGAGCTCGGACCCTTTCTACGCGGATACCTGGAGGGATGGATTCCCGATGGTGTCATCACTCTCGTTGAGTGACCACGTACTTCCTGGCCCGACGCCGACTGTCAGAGAGCAAAGGAGAATTCCCCGTGCCAAGTCCTCAGCACCGACGCCGGTCTCCGACGCGCGGTCCATTGGGATTGGAAGTTCGGACCCACTTGGCAGCCGCAGGACTGCCCGAAGCGGACACTGACGACCGCTACCGCGCCCACGGCATGATGGTGACCGATCGCGGTGATTCGGTCGGCGTGGAGTGGTTCACCTCTCGCAGTCTGCGTCGCGCCGCCGCCGACGAACAACTACGAGGCTGGTCCATGGGGGCGGCGGACCGTGCACACGAGGCCGCTCGACGTCATTTGCATGCGGCTCTGTTCGGCATCCTGTCGGAAGTCGGTCACCTGGTGGAGGCTGATCCGGCTGACATTCCGGGTGCTCTGATCGTTCGGGTCGGCCGGATTTCCACACCCGCGTCGTTGGCCGCGGACATCAGGCGGATTCTTGCGGACCTACGTGGCTCTGCGGAAAGCTCGGAGGGGCCCGGCCTGTCGCCGTGAGTGCGTCCGACTCTCACGACAAGGTCGGCTGACAGAGCGGGGAATGGAGCGGGACAGTCCAAGCGTGCCTTCAGAACTCAGTTCCTCACCTCCTGCGGCAGATGTGCTACGTGCCCGATACGCACGCCGCTTGCCGTCCTCGCTCGAGGATCTGGCCGGGCCCGTGCACGGCAGCGTCGAGTTGCCGCTGCACGTCGCGTGGTGAAGCCTGCGCGCCTACGACCTCGACCGGCCCCGGCAGCGCATGAGCCTTTACCGCACCGTCCTTGCAGGAAGGGCAGCGCGAGGACCTCGTCACCTATCTCAACCACAACCTCCTGCTCGCCCAGTGGCTTGACCTCCGCCCGCTGGTCAGCAGACACCTTCGTATGGTGTGGGAAGGGGCCTTCCCCGAGCTCGTCCACCGGGCATCTGCTCCGGCGTGATCCTCACCATCGGCACACTGGGACTGCTGAGGTTGAACTCGCTATGGCGGGTGGGGATCTGACGTTTCATGATTGTTGCGGTATGCCGGAGGTATGCGGTATGCGCAGGGCGGTGGGCT
>NZ_JBSFUU010000232.1:0-1587 GCF_053591955.1 Streptomyces sp. NPDC002845
CTGATGGAAGCGTAGGAACTCCCATTATCGCAGGTCAGCAGGCACCTCTTCCTATTTCTCCGTCCAAAGACCGGCTATCGCGTGGTGGATCGAGGCTCATAGGCCGACGGACCGGGTGAGGGATGGCCATGTACGAGGCGCACAGCGTGACCGGTGCTCAGCGAAGGCGTTGCGCCAGGAGCGGTGGATGGGTCCGCATCAGGTCCGATGCCAGCCCATGTCCAGTCCCGTCGAGTCCTTGAGGACCTGGTTCAGCGCTTCGACCTGTCCGACGTCGTCGAAGAGGCTGCGGGGAAGGTGGTCGTGAGCGAGAGGGCCGACGCCGTGCAGGATGTCGTCGTACGCCGACGCCACGGCGGCACCTATCAGTAGGTCCGTCGCCTCATCGAGGCCCACGTGCTCCGCCGGCCACCGGTACTCACCCTGACTCACCTGGAACACCGGGAACAGCCACTGCATGTCCCGGTCGGGCTTGATGAACCTGGTCGCTCTCTCGCCCAGGAAATTGACGCCGTAGCGCGAGATCGAACAGACGTCTCTTTCCCGCAGGGCAAGCAGACGTGAAGCGCACATGAGGGACACGGCAGGCGTACGCGCGGACAGGTGCATGGGGGCCGTGGCGGCTTCCCGGAGGGTCGAGAGGTCGGACAGACGGGAAGCCACGCTTCCCATCCGGAGCCCACTGCGCTTGGCCAGCATGTGCTGGAAGTGGACCGTCGCCTCGTGGCTCGGATACTGGAACTCCAGGTCCGTCTCCCAGCCCGTCATCGCCTTGGCTGCCGTCACGAACCGGTAGGGAGGGTAGAGCTCTTTCCAGTCGACGGACGGGTCGTCGGAGTTCAAGCCCGGCACCACAGGGTTCAGTGCGAAGTCGATGAGGGCCAGGACGGTACTTCCGCCGAGGGTGCGCCCTGCGAGAGCACGTGCCAGGCGACACGGCATCCCATACTCGCCGTTCAGCACCTCGAGCAAGAACTCGCGCAGCGCCGGGTCAGCTTTCCGTATGAAGGCGCCCTCGAACTGGAAGAGTTCGTCGAGCACCGCCGCGCACTCGAAGAGGACGCGAGTGGTGAGCGGGCCCTCGGAGGTGTGCACGAGCTTCAGGGGCCCGTCGATGCCGACGCGTACGTCATCGGGACACTCGACCATCTCCATGCCCGCACCCTGGCGCCACATGTCTTCGAGGGAGTGCTCCATTGCCGCCCGCATGTCCCAGGTGGCGGTGTCGAACTCCGTCAGACCCTCCGGGTCCAAGAGGAGGTAGTAGGCGAAGTAGAGGTTGAGCCAATCCAATTCGCTGTATTTCAGTTCCCCTTGGGCGTGCTTGGGGTAGCGCTCGAAGGAGAAAAAGGGGAGTCCGCTGCTCCGGTCCTCGTGGAGATGCTCCACGTCTTGCCGGGGCAGGTGAGAGATCGTGTACGCGGCCAACTGGTCCCTTGTGCGCCGCAGCAGGCTCAGAAGAATGCCGACAGTGGATCCGTGATATCGCGCCCAGTGACGTTTTCTCAGCGGTGATCATTTCCAGATTCCGTTGAGGGCGAGGGCGGCGCGGGCGATGTCGCCGATTCGGCTCGGGCTGAGGGTGAT
>NZ_JBSFUU010000233.1:0-1584 GCF_053591955.1 Streptomyces sp. NPDC002845
AGCTTGATGTTTAACCATGCTGCCGTTTCAAGCGGACGTGTTCGGTGAGGGTTTCGGCTCGTTTCACGGTCTTCCCGGGTTCGTAGCGTGGGGCTGGCCTGCGGTTTTGTGAGCCTGTTGGACGTCCGGGGCCTGGCCGGGAGGGTTTCGGCACACCTGCGGGGCCGGTGGCCTTCGCGCGGAGGTGCCGGAACCCCCGGCGGACCCGGGCGGGGGTGAGCCGACGGGGCTCGGCGGGCCGTTCCCAGGGCCGGCGGAGGTCCTCGGCGAGGGGGCGGGCGAGGCGGAGCTGGGTGTGGGCGGCGATGATGAGCCAGGTCCACAGGTCGGCGGTCGCGGGGTCGCGGACCTTGGGGACGGTCCAGCCCAGGGTCTGCTTGAACAGCCGGAAGGTGTGCTCAAGATCGAATCTGCGGAGGAACGCCTGCCAGCGCAGGTCGACGTCCTGGCCGGTCATCGAGGTGCGCGAGGACCACAGCCAGACCGGTTTCGGGTCGCGGTCGCCGGGCAGGCGCTCGACCTTCAGCCGGATCAACGTGCCGTGGATCAGGGGAAGTTCGCCGCAGTGGTCGAGCCAGGGGCCGCGTGCGGTCAGGCGGGGGTGCATCCGGTCCCAGGCGAGGGCTTCGGCCGTGCCGTAGCGGGTGGTGTCGCAGGTGGTGGCCTGGTCGGGGGTGTGCCAGGAGGCCGGCTTGGAAAAGGTGAGGACACCGCCGTGCTTGCGGGGCTGCCCGCCGCGCGGGGTGGAGCGTCGTGGGCCGGCGTCGCGGAGCATGACCCGGTCCGAGCGCAGTCGGCCGACCAGCTCGATGGGCAGATCCGCCAGGACGTAGGCGAGGCGGGTGACGTCGTAGCCGGAGTCCGTGACGATGAGGATGTCCGCGTCGCCCGGCCGCCACTGCCCGGCCCGCACGAGCCGGGCGACGACGTCGCGGATCTGGGCGGCGGTCACCACGGTGGCATCGTCGGCCGGGCCCAGGCGGACGGCGTCCAGCACGGCCGTCCACGAGGTGCGTCCCGTTTCCAGGGCGGCGACGAAGGAGTAGGGCCAGCCGGGGATGAACTGATCGGCGCTGCGGCCCCGCCCGTAGACGTGGCAGAACAGTAGGTCAGGGCTGGTGGGGGCGTCGGGCCGCAGCCAGTTGCTTACGTCCACGGCGAGGACGATCCGCCCGTCGGCGGCACGCGGCAGCGGCGTGGAGGCCAGCAGCCTGCGCAGGCGGCGCGGCTCCAGCCAGCCGTGGTTGACCGCGTCGTACATCGCGCCGTGCCCGCGCCGGTGCTCGGCCGTCAGCGTCAGCTCGGCCAGCGACGTCACCGGACCGTCCGCGCACAGCACCGCGTCGGTGAGCTCGAAGAGCGCATCCGCCCGGGAGTAGAGACAGTTGTAGAACTCGACACGAAAGTGGGACAGCACGCTCAGCGCGGCGTCAGCGGGACCTGCACAAGCCAGACTCTTCACAGCGGCCGTTCCTTCACGCGACGTTGCTCGACACCTCGAAGCGTGAAGAACGGCCGCGCTGCTGTCTCACGAAGAAGCCAAGATCAGCAGGTCGGATGACGTGCGAGGTTAAACATCAAGCT
>NZ_JBSFUU010000234.1:0-1582 GCF_053591955.1 Streptomyces sp. NPDC002845
GCGATGGCAAGCAAGCGTTGGCTACAGGAGGCCACCATGAACGGCACCGCCACCCACCGCACCGTGATCGTCGTCGGCTCCGGCCCCACCGGCCTCCTCCTCGCCGGTGACCTCGCCACAGCCGGCGTCACCGTGACCCTCGTCGAGAAGCGGCCGCGCAAGATCAGCAACCTCTCCCGCGCCTTCGGGGTACACGCTCGCACCCTGGAGCAGCTCGACGCCCGCGGCCTCGCCGACGAACTCCTCACCACCGGCGACACCATCACCGGCCTGCGGCTCTTCCGCCACCTCTCCCTCGATCTGAGCACGCTGCCCTCGCGTTTCCCATTCCTGCTCATCACCCCGCAGTACGAGGTCGAGCGGCTCCTGGAGCAGCGGGCCCGGGAGGCTGGGGTCGAGTTCGCGTACGAGAGCGAGGTCGTGGGGCTGCGGCAGGACGACGAGGGGGTCGACCTCGACGTGCGCGGCGCGGACGGGGCGGTCGTCACCCGCCGGGCGGCCTATGTCGTCGGCGCCGACGGTCACCGGAGCGCCGTGCGGGAGGCGATCGGCCTGGACTTCCCCGGTGTCTCCGTCATCAAGTCGCTGATCCTGGCCGATGTCCGGCTGGCCGAGAAGCCCGAGGGAGTCCTCACCGTCAACGGCCGCGGCGACGCCTTCGCGATGATCGCCTCCTTCGGCGACGGCTGGTACCGGGTCATGGGCTGGAACCGCCGCAACGAGGTCTCCGACGACGCCCCGCTCGACCTCGACGAGGTCAAGGAGATCACCCGCCGTGCCCTGGGCGCCGACTACGGCATGCACGACGCCCGCTGGCTCTCCCGTTTCCACAGTGACGAGCGCCAGGCACCGCACTACCGGGTCGGGCGGGTCTTCCTAGCCGGGGACGCCGCGCACATCCACTCCCCGGCTGGCGGGCAGGGCATGAACACCGGCCTGCAGGACGCCGCCAACCTGAGCTGGAAGCTCGCCGCGGCCGTCCAGGGCCGGGCGCCCGAAGGGCTCCTCGACAGCTACGAGGCCGAGCGCCACCCGGTCGGCAGGGCGGTGCTGCGCAGCAGTGGCGGACTGGTCCGGCTGGCCCGCGCGCGGAATCCGCTGCTGCGTGCCGCCCGCGCCCTTGTCTCCGCGTTCGTCGACATGGCCCCGCCCGTCCAGCGCAAGGCCCTGGGTCAGATCACCGGGATCGGCTACGCCTACCCCGCCCCCCGCGGCGCCCACCGCCTCACCGGCACCCGCGTCTCCGACGTCGCCCTGAAGGACGGCCGGCTCTACGAGGCGCTGCGCGGCGGCCGGTTCGTGCTGATCACGCCCGGGGCGTACGAAGGCCCCGGCGTCCGTGAGGGGTGGCTGACCGTGGAGCGCTGGGCGGGCGACCGCCGGACGACCGTCCTGGTACGGCCCGACGGATACGTGGCCTGGGCGGCGGAGGGTGCGGACGCGGCGGGGATCGAGGAGGCGGTGGCCCGGTATCTGGGCTAGGAGCGTGTCTCAGTAATCCCCACCCTCATTGGAAGCCCGTGGGCCTCATCGATGAGAGTCCCGCTATTGAGCGCTTGGCGTTCCCAGCGTGATGTCGGAA
>NZ_JBSFUU010000235.1:0-1580 GCF_053591955.1 Streptomyces sp. NPDC002845
ACGTAGTCACCATCGTGTGCGGCAGCAACGTCGACGTAGACGCCTACCACCGCTGGGTCGGCACAGCTCCCATCCACAGGTCTTGACAATTGCTCCGAGTTGCGCCAGAGATGGGACTTGTAACAGGCGCCGTTGTCGGTCAGGACCCGCTGGACGGTGATGCCGGCGGCGGCGAAGTAGGCGTGGGCCCGTTGCCAGAACCCGACGGCGGTTTCCTTCTTCTCGTCGGTGAGTATCTCGCTGTAGGCCAGGCGGGAGTGGTCATCGACCGCGTTGTGCAGGAAGCTCATCCCGGCCTTGGCCCGGTTCCTGCGGCCCGCTTGCCGGCCGAGGACCTTGTGGCCGCCGCCGTCGGGCACGTTGCCGAGTTTCTTGATGTCGACGTGGACGAGATCGCCGGGGGCGTCGTGCTCGTAGCGGCGGATCACCCGGCCGGTGGCACGGTCCAGGTGGGCCAGGCGAGCCAGCTTGTAGCGGGTCAGGACACGGTGGACGGTCGCCGGGTTCAGGCCCAGGAGGTAGGCGATGCGGGCTGGACCCCACCGGCGCAGGACGCGGACCTTGATGATCCGCCGCTCGGTGCGGGTCGGGGTCCGGCGCGGGCTGTGGCGCGGGCGCGAGGACCGGTCGGCCATACCCGCCTCGCCCAGCTCCCGGTAGCGACCTGCCCACCGCTGAGCTGTCGTGGGCGAGACCTGGAAGCGTTCGGCGGCCCGGCGCAGGGGCCAGCCGTCGTCCACGACGCAGCGGGCCAGGCGCAGGCGACCGGTCTCGGTCAGAGGTGCATTACGGTGGGGCATGAGGGCCTTCTGATCGTTCGCGTGTAGACGTCGCAATCCACACCGAACCCGGAAGGCCCTCACTCGTTCAAGATCCGTCCGCCGTGATAGCTGTCACCAACCTCCGTGGAGTGCGACACGAAGTCGCAGTAGAGAAGTAAGGACAGCCAATGAAGCAGAGATAGAACGGCTGGCCTTCGAGCCAGTATCCAGGCTCGTCCCCACGCTCACATGCGTCGCTGGCAACGGCGGGGTGTGGAGCTGAGCGTTCAAGCCCAAGGGCGCCTCGGCCATCGAGGAACCACAGGCGAGGGGAAGGCTGGACGGGCGAACGCAAGTGAACCCTTGACGATGCCCCGTGAGGTTGAGGCTGCGCGATGGCATGCAGACGGCAGTCGCAGGACCTGGCGCTGGGAAGCGTAAAGCGACTCCTGGGGATCTCATTCCAGGAGGCGGATACCGCTGGTCCTGGGGTAGAGAGGGCGCCCACCCCAGCCGCATCTTCCTGGTGTGGAACGTGGAAACCCCGTCGGGGACCAGGCTGCGGCCTGGTGAGCCGACCGCAAGGAGAGCCGATCTCCCCGGCGGGACAGGATGATCCAAGAAGCGAAGGCCGGTAGGCCGAAAGGCCAGGGGAAACCGGGAGGTGGGCGCTTCACCCGCACCCGCATAACCCGCCGGATACGGGCCCCAGTGGCCCGGCCCGAAAGGGCAAGGCCGTGAAGTTACGGGCTGATCGTCGGCGTCAAGATGTTGATGCTGAGGGTGGCTTTGTAGGTGCGTCGGTCGACCTTGAGGCTT
>NZ_JBSFUU010000236.1:0-1560 GCF_053591955.1 Streptomyces sp. NPDC002845
GCGGTCAGGCTTCTGAGCTCCGTGCCGCCACCTGGTCGCTGTTGTGGTGTGCCAGTGACGCGAGAATTTCCTTGCGGCAGACATCGAGGATTTCGTCCGCCAGCGGAGAACCGTCCGGGCATGCCCGCGACAACATGACCGCTCCGACCGAGTGGGCGAGCATGTCGATCACCATGGTGCGGGTCGCGCGCTGGTCCGCATCCCTCGGCGTATCACTCTGGGACTGAAGGGCCGTCAGCAGATTCTCGATCCCGGCTGCGAACTCTGTTTTGATGTCCGCCGGCTGGCGTGCGGCGTCCCCGCTGAGGGCCGCGATGGTGCAGCCGTCACCGCGCCCGTCGCGATGCTCCCGCGAGACGTAGCGCTCGACGAACTCGGCGGCGTCCAGGCCTTCTGTCCGTACCGCGGTCTGCGAGAGCCCGCTCGCGGAGGCTTCGGCCATCAGGTCGGCCTTGGAGCGGAAGTGCTTGTAGAACCCGCCATGGGTGAACCCGGCGGCTGCCATCAGTTCCGCCACGCCGACACCGTCATAGCCGCGCTCCCGGAACAGCCTGGAGGCTGTCGCGACGATGTGGGCACGGTTCTGCTCTGCCTGCGCCTTGGTGACCCGCATGTCCAGCCGTCCCTTCCTCGGTCGACGCTCGACGGTCAAGCATACATTGATGTCGATCGACATCAAAGTGGTTGACTTTTTAGATGATGACCGTCATCGTATTGCTCACCCCCTCCAGAAAGGCCCAGGCCATGAGTGACACACATGTGACCGCACCGACTCAGTACATCGAGGTCGACGGCGACCGATTCGCCTACCGACGCTGGGGCAAGCCCTCCGGCGTCCCGCTCTTCCTGGTCCAGCACTTCCGCGGGGGAATGGACAACTGGGACCCCCTGCTCACCGACGGCCTGGCCGAAGGCCGGGAGGTCATCCTCTTCAACGGCCGCGGCGTCGCCTCGTCATCGGGCACGCCGCGTAACCGGATCGAGGACATGGCCGACGACATCGCCGCGGTCATCCGGGCGCTGGGGCTGGAGCAGGTCGACCTGCTCGGCTTCTCGCTCGGCGGTTACCAGGCGCAGGAGGTCACGCTGCGCCACCCCCAGCTGGTGCGCAAGCTCCTCCTGCTCGGCACCGGCCTCCGAGGCGGGGACCCGACAAGTGACCCCCAGGTGCCTGAGTACGCCCTGAACCCGGTCCCCATCCTGGAGGACTTCCTCTTCCTGTTCTTCGGCCGCTCGGAAGCCGCGAAGCAAGCGGGCAAGGCCTTCTGGGAGCGCCGCCACCAGCGGGCCGACCAGGACCCGCCGAGCTCGCCCGCGGTCGCACAGGCACAGTTCGAAGCGACTATGGCCTACGCGGAACCGCTGCCGGGCGAGAACCCCTACGCCCACCTGAACGCGATCACCCAGTCGACGCTGGTCCTCAACGGCGAGAACGACGTGATGATCGCCTCGATCAACTCCTGGCACCTCGCCCAGAACATCCCCAACGCGCAACTGCTGATCTACCCCGATGCCGGGCATGGAGCGCAGTTCCAGTATCCCGAGCGGTTCCTGAAGCAC
>NZ_JBSFUU010000237.1:0-1521 GCF_053591955.1 Streptomyces sp. NPDC002845
AGTGGTCTGCGTCATAAGTCCTTCGGGGGTTGATCATGCGGCTGGGGCGGCGGAGGATTCTTCTGGGTGATCGGTGGTGTGCCGGTCGAGTCTGGCCAGCAGATCGTCCAGGTCGGAGGTGGTGAACTTCCACTGGAACGGCTGTGCCGTGGCGTTGTAGCGGTCTTCGAAGGCTCGGAGCCGGTCCGTGACCTCGTTGAGGTCGGTGAAGTCGTTGGGTGTCACGACCTTGCGCTGCACAACGGAGAAGTAGATCTCCACCTGGTTTAACCAGGAGGCGTGGACCGGCGTGTGGACGAGGACCGCGTTCGGGTAGGCGGCGGTCAGCCGGTCGGCGGCCTTCTTGCCGCGGTGGGAGGAGCCGTTGTCCACGACCCAGAACACGCGTTTCGCGCTGGCGTAGGGCTCTTGGGTCATGACCTGGTCGACCAGGGTCATGAACGGGGCGATGCCGGTTCTCGGCTCGCAGCGGCCGAAGATCTTCGCGTGGTGGACGTCGTAGGCGGCCAGGTAGGCCAGCGCTCCACCGCGGCCGTAGGTGTGGTTCACCCGCATCGCCCTGGCCTGCCCGGGGGCCAGGGTGGGGTGGCAGCGGCAGCGGGCCTGGACGGAGGTCTTCTCGTCCGCGCTGATCACGTACTCGTCCGCGCCGAGCGCTTCGCCGTTCCAGATGCGGGCATAGAGGTCGAGGACGCGCTCGGCCCTGGGCCGGAAGGCAGGGTCGGTGATGAAGATCCAGGACTGGTACTGCCAGGGCTTGAGCGCGTCCTGCTTGAGCCAGCGCCGCACGGTGGAGGCGGAGATCGCGCCGACGATGGCGCGGGCGACGACCTCGCGGGCCAGCTCCGGGCTCGACCAGCGCGAGAGCGGGGTGCCGCTCTCGGCGGGCAGTTGGCAGGCCAGGGCCTTGACCTGGGCGGTCTGCAGCGGAGTGAAGGAGGCAGGGCGCCCGGACCGTTTGCGGTCGGACAGTGCGGGCAGCCGGTGCTCGGCAAATCGGCCGCGCCAGGTACGGACGGTGTCCAGGTGCAGCCCGGTCTCGCGGGCGATGCGGGCGTTGGAGCGACCCCGGGCCGCGTGCAGGACGACCTGGGCACGCTGGCGGAGCCGGTGCTCGGTCTTGTGGCCGTAGGCCATCGTCTTGAGCCGCTTGCGCTCGGAGGCGGTCAGGGCTACCAGACGGGCAGGGGCAACAGGCAAGGCGGGCATGCCGATCACGAGAAGTGGATCACGACAGGCCGCATCCTGCCGTACCCCGATCGCCGGCCCTCCGGCAGGATGTCCGCTGTGCCAACGCCCTCGGAACATACCCGGCTCCAGCTCGAGCTGTACCTGAACATGCGGGCCAAGGCCGCCTGGCCGCAGCTGGCCGGCCTGCGCGTCCGCCACCGGGGCCAGTACGCCTATGTAGAAGGCGAACTGGCCGACGGCGGGAACCTCAAGCTGATGCGCCTGCGCTACCACGGCACCGCGAGCCGTTGGGGCTTCGCCCTGCACGACCCGGCCAGCGACCGCTATCAG
>NZ_JBSFUU010000238.1:0-1512 GCF_053591955.1 Streptomyces sp. NPDC002845
CAGGTCGCCCTTGCCGTTCTGCTCGATGGCCGTGTCGAGCTGCTCGGTCATCTGGGTGTCGTACACCGGACGCTCGGCGGAGCGGAACACGCCGATCGGGGTGTGGTGCAGGGTGTCCGGGTCGGCCAGGCGGGACAGCGCGAACGCCGTGGTCGGGGAGGCGGAGTGGGCGTCGTGGACCAGGACCTCCGCCTCGTTCTCCGGGGTCACCGTGACGACCTTCAGGTCACCCGTGGCCCGGTCCCGTACGACACCGCGGGAGCCGTCCGTGCCGAAGCGGATCTGCTTGCCGTGCTCCAGGCGGATCACGGCTTCCTCGGCCTGCTGCCTGTCCTTGAGGGCGTCGAAGGCGCCGTCGTTGAAGATGTTGCAGTTCTGGTAGATCTCGACGAGTGCGGTGCCCGGGTGGGCGGCCGCCTCGCGCAGGACCTGGGTGAGGTGCTTGCGGTCCGAGTCGACCGTCCGGGCCACGAAGGACGCCTCCGCGCCGATCGCCAGCGAGACCGGGTTGAAGGGCGCGTCCAGCGAACCCATCGGCGTCGACTTGGTGATCTTGCCGACCTCGGAGGTCGGGCTGTACTGGCCCTTGGTCAGGCCGTAGATCCGGTTGTTGAACAGCAGGATCTTCAGGTTCACATTCCGCCGCAGCGCGTGGATGAGGTGGTTGCCGCCGATGGACAGCGCGTCGCCGTCACCCGTGACCACCCACACGCTCAGGTCCCGCCGGGAGGAGGCCAGCCCGGTCGCGATGGCGGGCGCGCGGCCGTGGATGGAGTGCATGCCGTACGTGTTCATGTAGTACGGGAAGCGTGAGGAGCAGCCGATGCCCGAGACGAAGACGATGTTCTCCTTGGCGAGCCCCAGCTCGGGCATGAAGCCCTGCACGGCGGCCAGGATCGCGTAGTCACCGCAGCCGGGGCACCAGCGCACTTCCTGATCGGACTTGAAGTCCTTCATGGACTGCTTGGCCTCGGCCTTGGGCACGAGGGAAAGCGCCTCGATCGTGCCCGTGCCTTCCGTGGACGTCGTGGACGTCTCAGCCATCGATGGCCTCCTTGAGAGCCTTGGCGAGCTGCTCAGCCTTGAACGGCATACCGTTGACCTGGTTGTACGAGTGGGCGTCCACCAGGTACTTCGCCCGGACGAGCATGGCGAGCTGACCGAGGTTCATCTCGGGGATCACCACCTTCTCGTAACGCTTCAGCACGGCGGCGAGATTCCGCGGGAACGGGTTCAGGTGCCGCAGATGCGCCTGCGCGATGGACTCCCCGGCCGTCCGCAGCCGCCGTACCGCCGCTGTGATCGGGCCGTACGTCGAACCCCAGCCCAGGACGAGGGTGCGCGCCTCGTGCGGGTCGTCCACCTCGATGTCGGGTACCCCGATGCCGTCGACCTTCGCCTGCCGGGTGCGGACCATCAGGTCGTGGTTGGCGGGGTCGTACGAGATGTTGCCCGTGCCGTCCTGCTTCTCGATGCCGCCGATGCGGTGTTCGAGGCCCGGCGTGCCCGGGA
>NZ_JBSFUU010000239.1:0-1471 GCF_053591955.1 Streptomyces sp. NPDC002845
TTATTTATTAACCCCCCTTGTTTTCATTGTGCCACGTCGCTCTTGTTCACCACGGGTCCGAGACGCTGTCCCTACACTTCGGGGTTGGGTTGGGGGGCCACCACGTGGGCAAGCGGGAGGGCCCCCACACCACGGACTGTACCGACCGCCTCCCTCCCCGGCCACCGGGCACTGCCCGCCTCTGAAACCGCAGTTGAGGAGCGAGATGGCCGCCTTCACCCGCAAGCCCGTCCATGACGGCTACGACGAACTCGGCAGCGAGAACACCCCCGGCGAGGACTACTGGATCCTCGCCGACGGCCGCAACATCGGCACCACCTGGTACTGCAGCGCCGACTATGCCCGCGACGGCGAGCGCTGGGCATCCGACGGGCCGGCCGGATTCTCCATGGGGCACCGCACCCGCGAAGACGCCGAACAGGCGCAGGCTGACGCCTACCTGGCCGACCCGAGCGTGGTCATCGACCTCACCCCGGAGGCGGCCCCCGCACAGTCCGACCTCGCCCCGCTGCCCATGACCTACGAGCAGGCCCTCGCCGAAGCCGAGCGGCGCGTCCAGGTGCAGCGACCCGGCCCTGATGGCGGCGCTCTGCGACGCGCCCCTGCGGACCCTCGTCGGCGCCGTCGCCCCGCAACTCGTGTGGGAGGGAGCGCAGAAGAAGGGGCTGACCTCGAAGGAACTGCTGCGCCTGTGCCGCACCGACGCGATCGCGGTGTCCGAGCTCATGTGGCTCTGACACCGCCCCGCATCGACCTGGCCAAAACGCGAGACACCTCGGACGCACCAGGGAGGGACCCCGTGAACTAGCAAACGAAGGCTGGCGCAGCCGCCGAACTCGCTCTCGACTGCGCCGCGATCGACGCCTGGAACACCTACAACGACGGCACACAGAAGCCGCTGCTTACCGTGGCACTGCCGTATAAGACCGCCCGCCGGTCGGCCGCCCATCACGAGGCCGGGAGGGACGGCGCGGCCCCGCCCAGGTGGTAGTACACGGGCGGGGCCAGGGGGGTGGCCTCCACGGGGGTTGGAGGATCACCGCCGTCACAGCATTGCACTGGATTCGGCCAGGCAACAGGGTTGTGACTGGAATCAGTCGCATGACGGGTACGGGTACGTACCCGTACCCTTGAGGGATGGGAAGGAGCACGACGATGTCCGATGCCAACGTCCGCATCCCCGAGGAAGCCAAGGACCGGCTGGCCGCTATAGCTGCCGCTGAGGGGCTGTCGCTGCGCGCATATCTCGCTCGTCTTGCTGAGACGCTGCTGACTCCGGCCGAGCGTGCCGAACGGGCGGACAAGGCCCTGGCCGCGCTGAAGGAGTGGAACGGCTACGTGCCGACCGCTGCCGAGGAGCAGCCCTTCGGGCAGGTCGGGCAGGATCCGGGCGATCATCCGCTCGGCCAGGCGGGGCTTGGTGGCGAAGGCCACGGTGTCGGGGATGCGCGCACTCCGGCAGCGCTCCCGG
>NZ_JBSFUU010000240.1:0-1422 GCF_053591955.1 Streptomyces sp. NPDC002845
GTGTGCCCCGACCCCGAGCAGGTCCCGGCACGGGCGGCACTCATGGCGTCGCAGCTGCTGGGGCTGGCGCTCACGCGGTACGTGCTGCGGATGCCACCGGCGGTGGGGCTGGCGCGGGCGGAGATCATGGCATGGCTGGCACCGACGATCCAGCGGTACCTGACCGCACCGAGTCCCTGAGGCTTGCCGAGCACTCGTATCCGCCGGGGCCACGGGACCGGTAGGGCGCTGGAAGGCCGCCCCGTACATGAGACCCGCCGGGCGCCGAGAAATCCAGGCCCAGGAGGCCAGCCGAGCGCCGACACCGAGCCCCTGACACGCCCAGGCGGTCTCGTTGGATCATCGGCCGGACCAGAGGAAGATGCCTGCGATGTGGAGTCCGGCCAGGGAATCTGCGCAGGAAGGCTTGCCAGCGCAGGTCGACGTCGATGCTGGTCATGCCGGTCTTGGAGGACCACAGCCAGACCGGCAGCGGGTCTCCTCCGCCCGGCAGCCGATCGACCTTCAGGCGGATCAACGTTGCGCGATCTTGGTGGTTAATTCCAATTGTCATGCGGCGAGGCGTAGTTGGAGTCTGGCGAGGTGGCAATGATTGGTGCGGTCGAGGGGGCGGCCGTGCCACCAGGCGTGGAGTCGGATGAGGTTGAGGGCGGCGGCGCTGGTGGTGTGGTCGAGGTGGGTCTTGGCAAGGCCGCGGTAGCGGGCTCGGCGCAGGCCGGTGGTGTGGGTGGCCTGACGGATGGCGCCCTCGACCCCGGCCCGCAGTGCGTAGTCGCGCTGCCAGGTGCCATCCTGCTGCTGAGCGCGGGCGGTGCGGATGGCCTCGGTGAGCTCACGGGGGTAGAGGCTGAGCCGGCGGCCCTTTCGTGAGCTGGTGCACTGCTCCTTGACCGGGCAGGGGATGCAGTCCAGGGCGGCGAAGGCAACGACGGTCTTGGCCACGCCCTCCTGGACGACGTCGTTCCAGGTGGCACTGATCTTTCCGGCCGGACAGACGGCTCGCTTGCTGTCCCAGTCGATGGTGAAGTCGTCTGCGGCGAAGCCTTGTTGGGCCTTGGCCTGGCGGGAGGTGTCGAGCAGGACCGGAGTGACCAGCGCGATGCCGTAGTCCTTGGCGGAGGCGACGATCAGGTCGGCGCTGGGGTAGCCGGAGTCCAGGTAGTGCCGGGCGGGCAGCAGGTGGCGGCGGCCAAGGGCTTGGTGGATCGGCTCCAGGGCCTTGGTGTCCGGGAGGGTGGAGGCGGTGGTGGCCACGTTCGTGATGATGTTCGGCCGGGCGGGACGGTCGCCGTCGGCCTGTGGATGGCAGGTCTCCGACACGTGCAGTTTGAACCCGTTCCAGAACAGGTCGCGTTTGGCGGACCAGCGGGCGTCGGTGTCATATGGGGAGGCCAGGCGTATCGGGCCGGGCGGCAGCCCGTC
>NZ_JBSFUU010000241.1:0-1421 GCF_053591955.1 Streptomyces sp. NPDC002845
TCACGAGACCCGCCAGCGCCACCAAGGAACGAAACCAGACCACGCCCTCGCCGCGTGACGGAAACGTGTCCAAGATCACGGGGAAACTTCAGCCCCAACACCGTTGCATTTGGGCTGCGCGTGCCCTGTCAAGGGGGCGGGACCTCTGGTAGTCCCCGTGGTGTCGAGCCCGGGGACGAGTAATCCGGAGGTCCCGTTGTCGCGAAAGTCTGGCAGCATCCAGCCCGGGGCGACAGCCCCGGATGTGTACGCGCCCGGCCATCTGGGCGAGTTGACGCAGATCATCGATCCCGAACTGGTCGATGCGGTACTCGAGGACACGCGTACGCGGGAGCGGAGGCTGCGGCTGTTGCCGGCGCGCGTCGTGGTGTACTTCGTGCTCGCTTTCGCCTTCTTCGAGCGGTCGTCCTACCGGGCGGTGTGGGACAAGCTCACGGCCGGACTCGACGCCGTGCCCGTGGCGCGCCCGTGTGCCTCGTCGCTGTCACGGGCCCGGCGCCGTCTGGGCAGCGCACCGCTGCGCCGCCTGTTCACGATTCTGTCCGGACCGGTCGCCGACCGCGGTCAGTCCTGCACCTTCTACCGGGGCTTACGCCTGGTCGCCGTGGACGGCACGACTCTGTCCGCTCCCGATGAAGAGGCGGTGACCTGGTACTACCGCAAGCACATCGGGAAGGTCCGTACGTTCGGCTACCCGCTGGTGCGCCTGGTGGCCATCGTGGAGTGCGGGACGCGGGCCCTGCTGGACGCGGCCTTCGGCCCCGACCACACCGGCGAACTCGCCTACGCCCGCCGTCTGCTGGGCTGCCTGGACGCCTCGATGCTCCTGCTGGCCGACGCCTACTACGACGCGTTCGACTTCGTGCAGGCCGTCTCGGACACGGGAGCCGACTTCCTGCTGCGCTCCACCAGGAAACGGCGGCCGAATCCGGAGAAGTCCGGGATCGTCTGCCTCATCAGAGGCAGGCAGGGCTTCGTCTTTCTCGGCTTCCATCACCAGAAGGTGGAGTCGTGGAAGTGGCGGGGCAGGTTCTACCTGCAACGCTGGCCCTCGGTCAGAGCGATGCGGCTGCTGCGGGACAAGATCCGCGGGGCGACCGCCCTCTCGAAGACCGAACGGCCGGTGTCCGCCGTGGTAGCCGACCTCAACCCCGTGCTGCCGGGTTGGGCCGCCTACTTCCGCAATGGGAACTCCGGGCGGAAGTTCAGCGCGGTCGACGGCTACGTCCACGAACGGCTGGCGATCTTCGCCAGCCGGAAACACGGCCTGCGGGGCCGCAACTGGACCACCCGCTATACCTACGAGTGGATCAGTCGGCTCGGGGTCTACTGAGGTTGAACTCGCAGTGGCGGGCCGGTAGATCATCCGGCGCCCATGAGTAATCCGGTCTCGGTGAGGCAGCCGTCGATCAGCTCTGCCC
>NZ_JBSFUU010000242.1:0-1409 GCF_053591955.1 Streptomyces sp. NPDC002845
AGTTCTACCGGGGCTCCGCTTCTTACGTCCCGAGTCACCGCAGATCAGCGCGTACTTGTCAGCGCCTCCGAAGCCGTAACTTCACGGCCTTGCCCAAAAGGAGCCCCCATGCCCGCACCACCCCCACGAGGAGTGCCCCTCCCCCAGCTGATCGCCGCAGCTGTGCTCGCCCTGGCCCTCCTGGTGACGTCGTCCGCGGTGGTGACCCTGGTGAGGAGCCCGGGACCGGCGGCCGGCGTCCAGGAGTCGGCGGTGGCCGGGCGGCACTGGGTGAACACCTGGACGTCGATGCCGCAGCTCACCGAGCCGCACAACATGCCGCCCCCGCCGTTCACCGGGGACGACGCCGTGCTGGTCGACACCACGCTCAGGCAGACCGTGCGCGTCTCCACCGGCGGTGACCGCGTACGGCTGCGCTTCTCCAACACCTTCGGCGGCACCGCGCTGCCCCTGACCGCGGTCTCCGTGGCGCTGCCGCTGGACGGGCGGGCCGGGGCCAGCGCGATCGAGCCGGGGTCGCCGCGGCAGGTCACGTTCAACGGGCGGAAGTCGGCGGCCGTCCCCGTCGGGGCGCAACTGGTCTCCGACCCGCTGGACTTCGATCTCCGCCCCGGGTCCAACCTGACGGTGACGACCTACCTGGCCAAGGGGCAGGCCTCCCTCGACCTCACCTCGCACCCGGGGTCGCGGACGACGTCGTACCTCCAGCACGGCGACCACACAGCGGCCCTCGACCTGCCCGAGCCGACCGCCGTCGACCACTGGTACCTGCTCAGCGACGTCGAGATCGTCGCCGGTGGCGGTACGGCCGGGGTCGCCGTCCTGGGCGACTCGCTGTCCGACGGGCGGGGTTCCACGACCACCGGTTGTTGCCACTGAGTCAGGCAGCCAGTGGCAACCGTGTCCTTGCGACGGGGACTGGCTGCACCTGAACCGTTCCTGAAGACTGAGAAGGAGTGACTCCCGCCAGCCGCACGCCCCGAACGGTCTTGAACGCACTGGTCTCCGGCGTACTCGACCCCGGGGCGGCGACACGCATCGCGTACGTGGTCCGGGCCCGGGAGGCCCCCGCGGCCGGAGGCCGCTGATGGATACAGCCCTGCGCGACCCGGCCCGGTGGGTATGGACAGAGGCGACGGGGAGGCCCCGGACCATCTCTCTGGTGGAGCGGGGGCTCCGTACGCTGGCGCCGTACCCGACGTCCCAGATCGCACAATTACGCTAGCCTGGCTGGCCCAGGGTGCCGCAAGCCCGCGAGTGGACCATCACACGATCGAGCTAACCCGGCCTCGTGTACCACTCCCCAGCAAGCAGCTAGTGTCCTGCGCCAGAGATCCGTCGGCAGAAGCGGGCGAGGGAGTCGAGGATCTCTTCGGCTGTCTTGGTCCAGATGAACGGCTTGGGGTCTT
>NZ_JBSFUU010000243.1:0-1408 GCF_053591955.1 Streptomyces sp. NPDC002845
TCGGCGTCAAGCTCTCCGAAGAGTTCCAGCTCCACCCCGAGCAGTCCACCGACGCCATCGTCATCCACCACCCCGAGGCGAAATACTTCAACGCGGGAGGCCGGGCATGACCACCCTGCGCGACATCCTGGCGAGCGGGACCCCCTCGTTCTCGTTCGAGTTCTTCCCGCCGAAGAGCGAGGCGGGCACGCGTACGCTCTGGAACGCGATCCGCCGTATAGAGGCGCTGGCGCCGACGTTCGTGTCGGTCACCTACGGAGCGGGCGGCTCGTCGCGGGACCGAACCGTCGAGGTCACCCAGCGGATCGCGGCCGAGACCACGCTGCGGCCCGTCGCCCACCTGACCGCCGTCGGCCACTCGGTGGCCGAGCTGCGGCACATCATCGGCCGGTACGCGGACGCCGGGGTGCGCGACGTCCTCGCGTTGCGCGGCGACCCGCCCGGGGATCCGAACGCACTGTGGACCGCGCATCCGCAGGGTTTCGGCCACGCCCGGGAACTGGTCCGTCTGGTCAGGGAGTCGGGCGAGTTCAGCGTGGGCGTCGCGGCCTTCCCCGAGAAGCATCCCCGCTCACCGGACTGGGAGAGCGACATCCGGCACTTCGTCGCCAAGTGCCGGGCCGGCGCCGACTACGCCATCACGCAGATGTTCTTCCACGCCGAGGACTATCTGCGCCTGCGCGACCGGGTCGCCGCGGCGGGATGCGACACCCCGATCATCCCGGAGATCATGCCCGCCACCGACGTACGGCAGATCCGGCGCTTCGCCGAACTCAGCGGCGCGGCCTTCCCCGACGATCTGGCGCACCGGCTGGAGGCGGCCCGGGACCATCCAGCCGAGGGCCACCGCATCGGCGTCGAGTACGCGACCGCGATGGCCGAACGTCTCCTCGCCGAGGGCGCGCCCGGCCTGCACTACATCACGCTCAACAAGTCCACCGCGACGCTTGAGATCCACCAGAACATCCACCCCTCAAGGAGCGCCCATGCCCTCGCAGCCCACCGCTGACCGCACGGATTTCAAGGTCGCGGATCTCTCCCTGGCCGAGTTCGGCCGCAAGGAGATCACCCTCGCCGAGCACGAGATGCCCGGCCTGATGGCGATCCGCAAGGAGTACGCCGAGACGCGGCCTTTGGCCGGCGCGCGCGTCACCGGCTCCCTGCACATGACCGTACAGACCGCCGTTCTCATCGAGACCCTCGTCGCCCTGGGCGCCGAGGTCCGCTGGGCCTCCTGCAACATCTACTCCACCCAGGACCACGCCGCCGCGGCGATCGCCGCGGCGGGCATCCCGGTCTTCGCCTGGAAGGGCGAGACCCTTCAGGAGTACTGGTGGTGCACGGAGCAGGCGCTGACCTGGCCGAACACGCCCACCGGCGGCCCGAACATGATCCTCGACGACGGCGG
>NZ_JBSFUU010000244.1:0-1387 GCF_053591955.1 Streptomyces sp. NPDC002845
GTCACGGCAGCTGTAAGTCTTGATCGTTGACGTGTCTGTGCAGGTCAGGGGTGGCGCGGGCATGGGAACGGCCACCGCGATCATGGTCGTTTGTGAAGACAACGCAAGACGTGGTGGCCGTGGAGGCCACGATAGCCCAGCAGGAGTGGACGGCCGCCTTCGGGGACGTGATGGCGCAGGTCGCGGACTGCTTCCCGCGACGGGACTCGCGGCTGCTGGCCCGGGAGACGGTGCAGGCGATGCTGATGGAGCTGGAGCGGCGCAACTGCTGGTCGCTGGCCGAGGCATTGGGGCATGGCGGGCCGCACCGGCTGCAGCACTTCCTCTCCCGGGGCGTGTGGGACCACGACCTGGCCCGGGACCGGCTCGCGGCCTGGGCTGCCGGTGAACTCACCGAAGAGGAAGCGGTGTTGGTGGTGGACGAGACCGGGGACGCGAAGTCGTCCACGGACTGCGTCGGCGCCGCCCACCAGTACTCCGGCGCTCTGGGCGGGGTGGGTCTGTGTCAGGTCGCCGTCCACCTGGCCTACGCCTCCACCCGCGGCCATGCGCTGATCGACCGGGAGCTGTACCTGCCGGCCGGCTGGGCCGCGGACGAGGAGCGCCGCCTGCTGCGGCACGTGCCCGATGCGGTGGAGTTCGCCACCAAGCCCCAGCTTGCCGCCGCCATGCTCGCCCGCGCCCGGTCCCTGGGCATCGCGGCGCGCTGGTTCACCGGGGACGAGGTATACGGCGGGCACGAGCTGCGCCACACCGCCCGCGCCCTGGGCTTCGGCTACGCCCTGGCCGTGAAGGCCGACCACAACGCCACCACCCGGGCCGGCCGCCTGAGTGCCGCCGAACTCGCCCGCCGCGTCCCGAAGAGGGCGTGGATGCGGATGCGCACCGGCCACGGCCTCAAGGGCGACCGGCACTACGACTGGGCCCTGATCGACGTGATCGCCGACGACTCCCCCGCCGACGAGGCGACCGCCGTCGGGCACGCCCACCTGGTCGTCCGCCGCCACCGCTACACCCGTGAACTCTCCTTCTACCGCTGCCACTCCACCACCCCCGTCAGCCTCGCCGACCTCGTCCACATCATCTGCACCAGATGGAAGATCGAGGAGGATTTCCAAGGCGCGAAGGGGACCACCGGCCTCGACCAGGGCCAGGTGACCTGCTGGAACTCGTGGATGCGCTGGAGCCTGATCAGCCTGATGGCCGCCGCGGTCCTGACCGTCACCCGCGCCCGCACCCACACCCCCGCCCGCACCGGCATCGACCTCGTCCCGGCCAGCCCACGCGAACTCCTGGCTGTTCTCCGCGCCACCGTCATCCCGATGCCCCGCCGCGACCTCGACCACGTCCTGCACTGGTCCGCCTGGCGCCGCCGGCACCAACACCG
>NZ_JBSFUU010000245.1:0-1376 GCF_053591955.1 Streptomyces sp. NPDC002845
TGAGTGGTGTGCATCGTGAAGTCGCAGGTCACGGGTCTGGTGTGAATGGCGAGTTGGGTACTCGTGCCGGTCGGCGGACGATGACCATGGCGTAGTTCATCGGGCAGGTCCGGCTCTGGCGGGTTGCCGGGTTCGGCTGCGCCCGTGACCGGCTCCCGCCTGCGATCCGTCAGCAGGTCGGCAGGCCGTGAGACCGTGGGAGGGCGCGGGTGATGCAGGAGCGGCAGTGGATCACTGCCCGCCGGAGCGAATTGGACGCCCTCGCCGAGGAGTTGGCCAAGCAGCTCCAGGAGGTCCAGGCCGAGCGGGATGAACTGGCGATCGCGGAGCGGGTGCTGAACCGCCTGGCGGAGCAGGCCCGGGCCGACGCCGGGGCTGTCGCTGCGGTATCGGCGAAGGTGCCGGGCGGGCGGTCCTGCTCATCCCGCACCGCAGCGACGCGGCCGACGAGGGCGCGCTGCCCGGCGACTACCGCAGGATCCTGGCGATCGTGCGGGAGGCCGACGGCCCGGTGCAGGTCAGGGTGGTCGGTGAGCGGCTGGGTCTGGACGCCTCGGTGCGCGGCAAGCTGGAACCTCTGCGGGCGAAGATGACCAAGCTCGCCGACCGCGGCTGGCTGCAAAAGCGGGGCGACGGGCGGTTCACGGCACGTCCGTAGTCGCGCGGGGCGGGGGCGTAACTGACGGGCCCCCGACGGCAGTTGAGTTTGGTGTGAAGAAAAACAACAGTTCCGTCGAGGGCCCTGACGGCCTTGTCTACACCGCCCGCCTGCCGCTGTCGAGTGCCACCCTGAACCATCTCGCCGACCTGATACGCGGCCACCTGAAGAGGATCGGCTCCAGGTGGCGCGCCCTGCCCGCGGGGAAGATCGCCACCATCGTGCTGGCAGTGCTGCGCTGTGACCAGCGGCCCGGCGACCTGGCCGGCGGCAGCGGAGTGCACCGCACCACCGTGACCCGGTGGGTCCGGGAAGTCGTCGGCCTGCTCGCCGCCCGCGCCCCACGCCTGGACCGGGCCCTGAAGAAGATCGCCCGAATGGGCGGCGGCATCGTACTGCTGGACGGATCGGTGATCCGTACCCGGCGCAGAACCGGGAAGGAAAACCGGAAGAACTACTCCGGCAAGAACAAATGCCACGGCCTGCTCGTGATCGCCCTCACCGACGACCGGGGCCGACTGCTGTGGATCTCGGCGACCCGCCCCGGGCGCACCTCGGAGATCACCGCCTGCCGGCACGACAAGCTCACCCGGAAACTGCGGGAAGCCGGGCTCGGAGCCATCGCCGACCTGGGATTCGTCGGCCTCGACGACAGCGGCCCCGACGCCGACCCGGCAGTGATCACCGGCCACAAGGCCGCCCGCAACCGGCCCCTGAC
>NZ_JBSFUU010000246.1:0-1332 GCF_053591955.1 Streptomyces sp. NPDC002845
GCCTCGATTCTTCGGTGGAGTTTGGTCGTTGAGTGGCATGGTGGTTCGCCCGTAATGTCCCTCGTCGTGTGAGGGCGGGCCGTCGCGTATCGCTGCGGGGTGCGCCGGGTTCCACGGGCCCGGAGACTGCTGGCCTTCCTCCTCTCGGTGTGTGTTGGGGCAAAGGGCGGTCGTCAGGTGGCGACCGTCAGGTTGTTGATCCGCTTCCAGCTGGTCGTGAATGTCTCGGCCCAGGGCCAGGTCCGTTCGATGCGCAGGTGGCGGCGGCGTGCGTGGTGGGCGAGGCGGGCGGGCAGGTGGTAGAGGCGGAAGCGCATCGTCTCCGGCTCGGCGTCGGCGAGGTCCGCTTGGTCGTGGAGGGTCAGCAGCCGCAGCCAGGCGTCGAGATCGGCGGCGAGGTTCGCGGTGAGCATCCAGCTCGCGTTCGTTTCCCAGGACTTGGACGGCAGGTTCGCCAGTCCCATCGCCTTGTTGGTGCGCACGCGGTCTTCGACCTCGGCGTGATCGCGGTGGAGGACGTCGAGGAACTGCACTTGGTGAGTGCCGGCGATGTGGCCCATGTGCCGGATGTTCGTTGCGGTGATCGAGTAGCGCCAGCCGGTCTTCTGCTCGAACGCGGTCAGCTTCCCCAGGTGCCGGCGGGAGGGCTTGACGCGGCGGACGATCAGCCGCATGCCTTTGGGCCAGCCCTCACGAGTGTTCAGCCCGGTCAGCTCGGCGACGAAGCAGCCCTCTTGGACCTCGCCGTCCTGTCGCAGGGAGGTTTCCCAGGCGGCTTCGGGGAGGCGGGCGATGGCGCGTTCGTCCTCGGGCGTGATCGTCCAGCCGACGGTGTAGCGGACCGTGCGCCGCGTGGTGTTCAGCGCCTGAAGGCGCTTGAGCAGGCCGTGCGTGGCACCGGCACCGTCGACCCGCACCAGGATCTTGGCCTGAGAGGAGCGGGGTATCTGCGCGAGCGCGGCATCCAGCACCCGCAGGTGATCGGCGACGGTGTTCGCGCCGGCGTTGCCCTCCCTCAGCTCCATCGCCAGGCACTCGTCGGTGTTGGCCAGCCACGCGGCCAACGGGTGGAAGCCGAAGGTGCCCTTGAACGTGCCGGCGGCGCCCTGTTTCCTGGAGGCCGCGGTGATGACCGTGGCGTCCATGTCGAGCACGATCCAGCCCTTCAGATGCCGCCCCGCGACGGTCAGATACGGGAAGCCACCGGGCCGCAGGTGCAGCAGTGTCCAGACGTGGCGACGCACCCGCTGTCGTACCTTCGCAATCTGTGCGCGCCTCGTCTCGTCCGTCGTGGACAGCAGCCGGTGCAGCGTGGAGTCCGACACTGCCGGT
>NZ_JBSFUU010000247.1:0-1311 GCF_053591955.1 Streptomyces sp. NPDC002845
CCACAAGCACACCGGCGTCGCCCCCCAAGGTGCTCTCCTGGGTCGTCGTCCACGACACCACGCTGATGCTGTCGCTGCCGACATGGCTGTCGATGGCGTCCGGCCTCAACGCGCTCGCCCGCTGCGTCGACGCGTGGTGGGGCCCTGCTGTGACGTAGCTGTTCTGCCTGCTTATCGATCTTGGTTGTGACCTGCTGTTGCTAGCTGTGTTGTGAACCGCCCCGGGTTCGTTGGAGATCTCAGTTGGTGGCTGTGAGCTGGGGCTTCGTGGTTGCTCGGTCCCCGTTGGGTGGGCGACCATGGCAAGGGTGGTGTGCCCGTGCCATCCCGGGTAGGTGTTCACCGCTGCGGTGGGGCTGCTACTCGCCTGGGCGCCAGTCCCGAGCGTCGAAGCTGTCACCGGGCCTCGCGCAACCTGCCGGTGCGGACTTCGTAGACAAAGCCGCGGATAGCGTCCTTGTGGACAAGCAACGGGCTTTCTCGGATGCGGGCCACGGAGCGACGCACCTGCTCCTCCAAGTCGCTGAAGGCATGGAACTCGAACGGCACCTCAGCTCCTGTCTCGCTCTCCACCTGCCGCTTCAGCTCGTCATCCTGGAACGTGAGCATCCCGCACTCAGTGTTGTGCATAAGCATGATCTCTCGCGTTCCCCCGACACGCTGGGAGATCACGAGCGACCGGATCATGTCCTCCGTAACCACCCCACCGGCGTTCCGGATGATGTGCGCGTCCCCCTCTTCCAGGCCGAGCATCTTGTAGATGTCAAGCCGAGAATCCATGCAGGCGATGACGGCCAGGCGCTTTCTCGGCGGCCGCGGAGGATCGAGGTCCTCGTACGCCGCCGCGAACGCAGCGTTCCTCTCAAGCACGTCGTCGATGGCACTCATCGCTCTTCCTCCAGGCGTACGCCTCGTCGCGGGTCGACCGGGCGCGGCCTTGGCGCCGATCGCCGCCAACACCCCGGCCGGCATCACGAGAGACGATATGGGGCGTTCCGTACCAAACGGGATTCTCCCTGTCATCTCCTTCTCGCGGGCTGTCACCACTGGGCTAACCGGCACAATGCCCAGCTGCACCGCCGCGGAGCTGGTGGAAGCGGAAGTAGTCGTGGTCGATGCCGACGATCTCCGTCGCCAGGGAGCCGGCCAGGCCCTGACCGGAGCTCCAGCTGCTGACCGACGACCCGCGCGTCCTGGAGTTCGCCGCCCGCGTCGTCGCCCGGGTTCCGCAGTTCGTGGACAAACGAGTGGCCACAATCGAGCGTTGACCAGGGAAGATAGGCATGTCGATGCCACAGGGCGTGTGCCTAC
>NZ_JBSFUU010000248.1:0-1243 GCF_053591955.1 Streptomyces sp. NPDC002845
TGGATAGATAATTTTTACTTGATAGGTCATATCTACTATTATATCAAGATGTGAGCATAAATTGGGAAAATGCGAAGAAAAAATAGAAAATTTTTTGTTTCTATTTTTAGTCAGCATCAAAATTTATTTTTTTTATCACTTTTTATTGGTGCAAACTGAATTATTATAGATTTTTATTTTTTACGCAAATTGTAAAATGAAGTTAGCCACCTTGAGTCAAGCAAAAAACATCTGAATCTCTTATACTAGAAGTTCGACCAAATAGTATAAAAAGGAAATTCAGATGCAAGACTATTCTATCACAAGCCAGAGCAAAGGGAAACACCTGACCAATCAAGACCGTTTAAACATTGAACGTTGGCACAATAAAGAAGGACTGAGCAACCGTGAGATTGCGCGCTTATTGAATAAAGCTCATGGGACGATTGACAGAGAGATGAAGCGAGGGGAAATCCAGCTCAAGCGGAAGGTAAAATACTCTGCTAAAAAGGCTCAAGAAAATTATGAAGGATTGAGGGCTCACAGTGTTCGTCCGAGTAAACTCACGACTGAGATTGATTGTTATGTGAGTACACGTCTTAAAGAAGACAAGGACTCTTTGGAAGTCATTCATCAGGCTCTAAAAGGAGTTTCTCTGAGCAGCCTCTACAATTGGGTCAACTGGGGCTGGTTAGAAGCCAAGCGTCATCATCTTTTCTATCCGCAGTATAAGGCGGCAAAGAAAATCAAACCTCGTGCGCCAAAGCATCCTTTTGGCAAGTCTATTGAAGAACGGCCTGAGTTCATTAACAATCGCTTAGAAGTGGGGCATTACGAGATTGACACGGTCATTCTTACGAGAGCTAAGAACAAGGTGCTTTTGACGCTCACAGAGCGAAAATACCGCACGGAGATCATTCGCTTGATTGATGGGAAAACAGCACAGGCGGTCAATGATGAGCTGGTGGAACTTCAAAAAAGTTATGACTTCAAATCCATTACCCCTGACAATGGCCATGAATTTGCAAGGCTCTCTGAGGTCGTAAGCTGTCCAGTTTACTATGCACACGCCTACGCGAGCTTTGAGCGAGGGACGAATGAAAACCATAACCGAATGATTCGTAGGCATCTGCCAAAAGGCACAACAAAGACGACCCCTGAAGAAGTCGCCGCTATCGAGTATTGGATGAACCATTATCCAAGAAAAATGTTCAACTATAAGAGTTCATATGAGATGAGCTTGGCTGGCTAACTTGGACTTGCA
>NZ_JBSFUU010000249.1:0-1243 GCF_053591955.1 Streptomyces sp. NPDC002845
CCATCAGGTCCGGCTCCACCGCCGGTGACGGTGGGCGCAGCCGCTGTATGCGCATCTCCACCCCCAGCGTTCGTCCGTGTTCGACGAAGAGTAGATTGATAACGAGAGCTTGTATATTGACTCCCTTGATCAGTATGGACAATCAAGCCAGGCTGAGGATGTTCTTTCCCACAAGCTTGTAAGAAGCAATCCCTCACCAGTTTATCTTGCATCCGTGAAGACATTGACCAGCCTACAATCTTACGTGAAAAAACGTCGATATTCACGGCTAAGTATAAGGTGCCTTCTTTGGTAGGGATATAGGTCATGTCTCCCAGCCATACTTTATTAGGAGCTGTTGCTTTAAAGATCTGATTAATTAAATTGGGTCTTGAAAGCGAAGCTCCTTTTCTGTTGTAATGTTTATATTTATAACGGCTTCCCTTGGCATAAAGTCCCATCAAGTGCATCAGTTTTCCAACACGTTTCGTGTTGGTCATAATACCAGTATTATGAAGTACCTTGGTAATTCTAACCGCACCATAGCGTCCCTTATGCTCATGAAAGACAGCTTTTATCTTCTCTGAGAGAATTTCTCTCTCCACTTGTTGTTTTGAAGGACGACGATGCATGTATTCATAGAAACCTGAACGAGAAACCTTAAGAACTTTTACTGCATGCTTAATTTTTATCTTCCCATGATGTTTCAAGAGAAATTCAAAACGTTTTACTTGCTTCGCTTCAAGAAGACCCGGAACTTTTTTAGAAGTTCAAGTTCCTCCTGAAGATAACGATTTTCTTTCTCTAACAATTTAATCTTATGTTGGGCATTAGCTAGGGCTGTCCCATTGCCTGGAAAAGCACTTTCTCCATATTCTTCAACTTCTTGAACCCAGCGATAAAGACTATTGGCATGAACCTCAAGCTCTTGGCTGACTTCTTTAACAGAGTAACCCTCTTCAAGAATGAGTTTTACTGCAGAATTTTTAAATTGTTTATCGAATTTTCTTCTTGCCATAATAAACCTTTCCACGATTTCTCTTAACTTTGTGTCTAGTTTATTATAACCTTTCCACCTTTCATTTTTGTGTCTTAATAGACAGATTATAACACCCAATTTTCTGTCCACTTTTATAGTATAGCTCCAAGGTTTGCAAAAGAACGTCTATCCGCTTTATGACGAGCTAAAGGAATTAAGAGGATTGAATGGGGTCAAAGACCACTTGTCTTATGTATCTAGCAAACAAGAAGCCAATTCTAAACT
>NZ_JBSFUU010000250.1:0-1241 GCF_053591955.1 Streptomyces sp. NPDC002845
AGGGGGTGGTCGACGACATCAGCCACGAGGGCCTGCGCATCCTGCTCCGCGAGGAGGGCGTCTCCTTTCAACGCCTGAAGACCTGGAAGACCTCCAAGGACCCTGACTACGCGGCGAAGAAGGCCCGCGTTGAGCACCTCTACGCGATCGCCGACGCCGAGGTCATACCCGAGGAGGGCGAGCCCGAAGTCGTCTTCTGCATGGACGAGTTCGGGCCGCTCAACCTGATGCCCCACCCGGGCCGGCAGTGAGCCGAACGCTCCGGCAAGCACAAGGACCCCGACCGCGAACCTCGCCGCAGGCGACGGGCGACCTACAACCGCTACGGCGGAGTACGGCACGTGTTCGCCGCCCTGGACCTGGCCAAGGACAAGCTCTACGGCCACATCAAGCCGGTCAAGAAGCGCACCCAGTTCCTGGAATTCTGCCGCTACCTGCGCAGCCTCTACCCGCCCAGGTCCGTATCGCGATCGTCTGCGACAACTTCTCCCCGCACCTGACCACCAAGAAGTGCCAACGCGTCGGCACCTGGGCCGCGGCGAACAACGTCGAAATCGCCTACACCCCCACCAACAGTTCCTGGCTCAACCGCATCGAGGCCCAGTTCACCGCCCTGCGCTACTTCACCCTCGACGGCACCGACCACGCCAGCCACAAGGAACAGGGCAGCATGATCCGCCGCTACATCATCTGGCGAAACCGCCACGCCGACGACCAGCGCCTACGCGCTGTCGTCGACAGGGCTAACGCTGCCTGATCCGGCGCTAAACGCCGGTGGTGCCATCGATGCGTTCCCGGACCAGGTCGGCGTGGCCGTTGTGGCGGGCGTACTCCTCGATCATGTGGACGTAGATCCAGCGGAGGTTGACGTCCTGCTCCATGAAGCGGCCCGTATCGGTCAGAGCACGGTCGGCGCAGTGCTCGCGGGCGCGGGCGATCTCCGCGTGCCAGGTGGCGAGGGCGTCACTCAGGGCGGCGCCCGCAGCAAGGTCGAAGCCGCCGTCGGGGCCGTCCGGGTCGGCCTGCGGGTCGTAGATGGGCGGGGCCTGTTCTCCGGCGAGCACGCGGCGGAACCAGTTCCGCTCCACCTCCGCCATGTGCTGGACCAGGCCGGTCAACGTGAAGCCGGACGGCGGCACGGACGCGACGTCGTCCAGGGCGAGCTGCAGTTGGCGTCCGTCCTCCGAGGCGGCACGGGTCGGGGAGCCCAGGATCGCCGCGCATCGCGCCGCGACCGGGGC
>NZ_JBSFUU010000251.1:0-1219 GCF_053591955.1 Streptomyces sp. NPDC002845
AAAACGACTTCAACAACACAGTAATCACTTGGTTATCCTCTCAGCCATTCTCATTGTACTCGGATACCTTGGTAAATATGGTGTAAATCAAATATGGATTTGGAATTCGACAATGATTATTGCAAGTATTATCGGTTTTATACCTGTTGCAATTCATGCCTATCAAGCAATCAAAGTGAAACAAATTTCGATTGACCTGCTAGTTTCTATTGCAGTTATCGGTGCTTTGTTCATCGGTGAATATGAAGAATCAGCAATTGTCACTTTTCTCTTCGCTTTCGGTGGATTTTTGGAGAAAAAAACGCTTGAAAAAACGCGATCAAGTATCAAAGAACTCACGAATATGGCACCCAGCACAGCCCTATCTGCTGATGGCGAAGAAATGGACATTGATGAAGTTGAAATTGGCGACAAACTCTTAGTAAAAACCGGACGTCAAGTTCCTGTTGATGGTCGTATTTACCAAGGATCTGGCTATGTCAACGAAGCCAGTATCACAGGTGAATCACGTGAAATCAGAAAGGAAGCTGGTACCAAAGTTTTTGCAGGTTCTATCTTAGAAAACGGTACAATTTACGTAGAAGCAGAAAAAGTCGGCGAAGATACAACCTTTGGTAAAATTATTGAACTTGTCGAAGAAGCCCAAGATACCAAATCTCCTGCTGAGAAATTCATCGACCGCTTTGCTAAGTATTACACGCCAGCGGTACTTGTTATTGCAGCTATTACTTGGGTTTTTAGTCATAATCTAGAACTAGCCATCACGATTCTCGTACTTGGTTGCCCTGGTGCCCTCGTGATTGGTGCACCTGTTTCAAATGTTGCAGGAATCGGGAATGGTGCAAAAAGAGGCGTCCTTATCAAGGGAGGTGATGTTATGAATACCTTCAGTCACATTGATACGCTTCTGTTTGATAAGACGGGTACTCTGACGAAAGGCAATACAGAAGTTGTTGTTGTCAAAAATTATGGTGCTTCAAAAGAATTGATTGATGCAGTTGCTTCAGCAGAAAATGAATCTGATCACCCATTAGCAACGGCAGTTGTACGCATGATCGGAAAATTCAATCCTATCAAATTTGAAAAAACGGACGTTGTTAAAGGACAGGGAATCATCGCAGACAACCTATTGATTGGTAATGAAAAAATGATGGTGGTTAATCATATTACGATTTCTCCCGAGCAGAAACAGGACATCACAGAAATCACTGATTCAGGT
>NZ_JBSFUU010000252.1:0-1211 GCF_053591955.1 Streptomyces sp. NPDC002845
CCGCGGGTGACCTTGGTCCTCAACTTCACGGTGCTGAAAGTGCTCTCGATGGGATTTGTCGTGCGCAGGTGCACCCAGTGCTCGGCGGGGAAGTCGTAGAACGCGAGGAGCTCGTCGGCCTCGTCGGTGACCTTCTTGGTCGCTTTCGGCCACTTCGCGCCGTAGGCGCGCTCGAAGTCCTTGACCGCCTTCTCGGCGTGGTCGCGGTCCTCGGCGTTGTAGATCTCCTGCAGGGCCTTCTTCGCGCCGGGCTGAGCCGACTTCGGTAGCGCGTTCATGACATTGCGGACCTTGTGAACCCAGCACCTCTGGTGCCTGGCCTGCGGAAATACCTCTGCGAGGGCCCTCCACAGGCCCATCGCGCCGTCGCCGACGACGAGTTCGGGATCGCGCATGCCGCGTCGGCGGCAGTCACGCAGCAGGTCCGCCCACGACTCGGTCGATTCACGCAGACCCTCGGCCAGCGCGATGAGTTCCTTGCGGCCGTCGGGGCGCACGCCCATGAGGACCAGGACGCAGGAGTGGGCCTGGCCGAGGCGGACCTTGGGGTGGACGCCGTCGGCCCACACGTAGACGTAGTCGGAATCCGACAGGTCACGGGACTGGAAGGCGGTGTGGTCGTCGGTCCACTGCTTCGTCAGCCGGGTCACCGTCGCCGGCGAGAGTCCGGCCGAGGAGCCCAGGAACTGCTCCATCGCGGGCACGAAATCCCCGGAGGACAGTCCGTGGAGGTAGAGCAGGGGCAGGACCTCGCTGATCTTCGGGGACTTGCGGCACCACGGCGCGAGGATCTTCGACGAGAACCTCTTGCGCTCACCGGTCTCCACGTCGACGCGCTTGTCGTTCACGCGAGGCGCCTTCACCGCGACCGGCCCGGCGGCGGTGGTCACCGTCCGTTCGCGATGATGGCCGTTGCGGACCACCAGACGGCGGCCGGCCTCGTCCCGCTCACCGGCCAACTCGGCTATGTACTGGTTGACTTCGGCCTCCAGGGCCGCGGCGAGCATCCGCCGGGCACCCTCGCGGACGATGTCGTCCATCAGGGATCCGGTCTCGGTGGTTCCGTCGTTGTTGACTACGCTGAGCACGGGCGTGCCTTCCCAACCCGCGGTGCAACGCGGGTCTACTCGGTGACCATCAATCGATCACTCGGGAAGGTACGCCCTCCGCGTTCCGCGAGGCACCCCTCCCGAGGCCGATCCACAGGTCTT
>NZ_JBSFUU010000253.1:0-1208 GCF_053591955.1 Streptomyces sp. NPDC002845
GCCGCGCAGGCCGCGACGATTGAGCGACTTGAAGCGCGGATCGTCGAGCAGGACGCCGAGATCGCGGAGTTGAAGCGGCGGCTGGCCGCTGATTCGCGCAACTCCTCCAAGCCGCCGTCCAGTGACGGGCTGGGCAAGAGGCCCGCACCGAAGTCGCTGCGCAAGGCGTCGGGGCGTCGGCCGGGCCGGGCCAAGGGCGATCCCGGTGGCCGACTGGAGCAGGTCACCGACCCGGACGTCATAGTCGATCATCATCCGGCCGCGTGCGGCGGCTGCGGCGGCGGTCTGTCCGACGCGTCGGGTTCGGGCTTCCGGGCCCGGCAGGTCTTCGATCTGCCCGAGATCCGCCCGCAGGTGACCGAGCACCGGCTGCACCGGGCGGTGTGCGGATGCGGGTACACCACCACGGCGACGGCTCCGGACCTGCTCACGGCGGCCGCCGTGTACGGACCCGGTGTCCGGGCCGCGATCGCCTACCTGTCGGTCTATCAGCACCTGCCGGCCAAACGCCTCGCCGAGGCCATGGACTGCCTGTTCAGCCTGCCGGTCTCCACCGGCACCGTCCTGTCCGTCCTGGCTCGCGCCCACGACGGGCTCGAATCCTTCGAGGCCCAGGTCAAGGACCACCTGGCCACCGTGCCGGTCGCGCACGCGGACGAGTCCGGGGTACGGGTCGCGGGGAAGCTGCACTGGCTGCACGTGATGTGCACCCACCTGGTCACCTTCTACGGCATCCACCACCAGCGCGGCCGGGCGGCCATGGACGACCTCGGCGTCCTGCCCGGCTTCACCGGCACCCTGGTCACCGACGCCCTGGCCTCCTACACGATCTACGGCGACACCCAGGCCCTGTGCGGGGCGCACGTGCTGCGCGAACTCATCGCCGTGACCGAGGACACCCGCCATGACCCCGCCTGGGCCCAGGCGATGATCGATGTCCTGGTTGAGGCGAAGGACGCGGTCGCCGACGCCGTGGCCACCGGGCACGACGCCCTGGACGCCGAGACGCTGGCCGGTTTCCAGGACCGCTACTGATCTTTAATGCGTGAGGTAGCAAGGTCACGTTTGGGTCGGACCAATGGTCAGGCCGGTCTCGGTGAGGCAGCCGTCGATGAGGTGCGGGCGGTACTGGATCAGCTTCAGGCCGTGCTTGGCGACCTTGACGAGGTGGTCGACGCCGGTGGCTGCGAGGTTTGCCAGCACCCCGC
>NZ_JBSFUU010000254.1:0-1208 GCF_053591955.1 Streptomyces sp. NPDC002845
AATATGGACTTAGTCGAAGAACTAGTCAATGTTGTTGGTAAAAAAAATGTTATTACTAACAAAGCAAAATCTTTACGTTTTAGGAAAGGGTACCGCTCAGGTAAGGGCGATGCAGTTGCAGTCGTATTTCCAACCACTTTAATGGCAATGTGGCGTGTGCTTAATGTTTTGCATGATAACAATATTATCATTATTATGCAAGCAGCCAACACTAGTTTGACTGAGGGATCCGTACCAGCCCCAGGTTATGACCGTTCTGCAGTTGTTGTGAACGGCATGAAAATTAAAGATTTACAGTTAATCAATAATGGGGAACAAGTACTAGCATTCCCCGGTACGACACTGTTTCACTTAGAAAATGAATTGCGACCACTTAAACGTGAACCACATTCAGTCATTGGCTCATCTAATTTGGGTGCATCGGTCATTGGTGGTATTAACAACAATTCTGGTGGTGCTTTGATCAGAAGAGGTCCAGCTTATACAGAGCTATCATTGTATGTTTGGATTGATGAACATGACGAAATGCACTTAGTTAACCATTTAGGCATTGATTTGGGCAAAACGCCCGAAGAGATTATTACTAATTTGCAGAACCGCAATTTTGATTTGAATCAAGTACCAGCTACTGAACATCATGGTTCAATGTTCCATCATGAACAGGTTGTGCGTGACATTGAATCTGATAAGCCTATTCGATACAATGCAAATCCTAAAGAATTGTATGAAGTATCTGGATCGTCCGGTCACGTTGCGGCATTGGCTGTCCGCTTAGATACATTCCCAATGGATAAAAAAACACAAATGTTTTACATTGGAACGAATAATCCCGATGAGTTGGAAGATATTCGTCGCCATATTATGACGACATTCAAAGAATTGCCTGTTTCTGGTGAATATATGCATAAAAATGCTTATAAATTGGCCAAGAAATATGGTAAAGACTCACTAATTGTGATTGAAAAAATTGGTACGGGTCATTTGCCCCAAATGTTTGCGCTAAAAGCATGGGGCGAACGCTTTTTGAAGCACATTCCGTTTTTCAAACCTTATTTCCCAGATCGTTTGCTTCAAACATTAAGTAATTTATTTCCTAATCAAATACCAAAGCGGTTAGATGATTATTACGAAAAGTACGACCATTACCTACAATTGAAAATGGCTGGTAATGGTATTGAAGAAGCGCGAGAGTATCTCAAATCTTATTT
>NZ_JBSFUU010000255.1:0-1206 GCF_053591955.1 Streptomyces sp. NPDC002845
TGGAACGCTCTTCGGCTTTTCGGTGTCTACTGAAATCAAGGTATTAATGGGAATACCAGCCTAAGATATTTGGAGTTCAGAGCGGGCGCGTTTGATTTTCAAACTTCGCAACAGAACCATCAATTCATTTTAGCTTAAATTTGAAAAAAAAGATAGTTAGAACTGGACTAAATTCAAATAAATGGATACAAAATGGAATACATCTTCTTAGGTCAATACCCGAATTGCTAGTTAATTTCATTGGAAAATAAATAAGTCGTGCTATCCTAATCTTAAACCACTAAGCATTAGAAAGCGCACGACTTATATGACTTATAATAGCACACTTCCAAAAGTTTTTGTTTATTTACTGACAACCATTGAGACGCTTTATCAAACGAGTGTTCCCCTTGAGGTTCAAAACCGAAAGAACGTCCATCTCGCAACATCAGATTGCTTAGTGATTACTTGTTACCTATGGGGCGTACTACATTTTAGTGAAACACTTAAAGCAAAGCACCAATTGGCTCAAAGTTTATTTCCTAATTTCCTAGAATATTCTCGCTTTGTCCGCCGTTGTAATGCCCTCTTACCGAGTATCCAAGTCATTCGCCAAGCACTCGTCTTTAAAGAGGTTGAAGGAATGAGTGTATCCATTATTGATAGCTTCCCCATTCCTTTGTGTCAGCCTATTCGTAACTTCAGAAGCAAAGTTCTTGGAGATTATGCCAATGTTGGCTACAATTCTACAAAGGGACAGTACTTCTATGGATGTAAATGTCATGCTTTAGTCAGTGAATCAGGCTATGTCATAGACTACACAATTACTCCTGCTTCAATGGCTGATAGTTCAATGACCGAGGAAGTGTTGAGTCAATTTGGGACACCAACAGTCCTTGGAGATATGGGATATCTAGGTCAGTCACTGCATGAAAGGCTGGAATTAGAAGGAATTGATCTAATTACACCTGTCAGGAAGAACATGAAGCAAAAGAAAATCCTTTTCCCTAATTTTTCAAAACGTAGAAAAGTGATTGAGCGAGTTTTCTCTTTTTTGACAAATCTAGGAGCTGAGCGTTGTAAAAGTCGTTCGCCTCAAGGTTTTCAATTGAAATTAGAGATGATACTTTTAGCGTATTCTTTACTGTTAAAATCAGCTAAATCACTGGAACCAGAGACTTTAAGATATTCTATCGAGTATCAAGTCATGGCTATATAATCAACTAG
>NZ_JBSFUU010000256.1:0-1195 GCF_053591955.1 Streptomyces sp. NPDC002845
GGGGTCTTGGCTTGCTGACTCAGAGTGCCGACATGAAAGCCCTGTGGCGTTGACTGAAGTGTCAATGCCCCAGGGCTTGACGAGAGTTGAATGAAGGGCTAAACGCCGCACCACAATGCGTATTCGCGCAGCTCTCCACTGGCCCGCTGCCGCGCACGCAGCAGCGTGGCCACCGTCTCGTGCACCGAGTGGTGATAGCGGGTGAGCTGCGACGAGGCAGTACGGGCCTCTTGCAGCGAGGCCAGGGCCGCATCCTGGCGGGCTGTCCATGTCTCGGCACGCGCCTTGTCGATCCAGAAGTGCGCCGCGCGGGTGGGCGGGTAGTCGTCCGGCAACCGCACGCCGGAGGCGACGGCCAGTGCGTCGTCGTACTCGTTCTGATCGCTCGCGGCCGAGATCTCGTGAAGGCGGACATTGAGCGGCCCGAAGGCGAGGGCGTAGTCACGCGTTTCGCCGGTCTGCTCGGCGAGTTCGGCAGCCTCACCCATCCAGTCGGCCGCGCCGCTCTCGTTCCCGCTGCGAGCCGACAGGGTCGCGGCCCGCAGCTGAAGGGTGCCGCGTACGGCGCGGGTGGGCTGCGTCCTGTCGTCGTCGAGCTCCCGCAACGCGTGCCGCATCAGCGACACACCCCGATCCAGACGAGAGCTGTCGGCTGCCATCTGCGCCCGCTCGTAGCGCTCGATGGCGACCTGGCGCGGGTCGCCGGACTGAGGTGCTGCGACAGCCATGCGGGACAGGGCCAGCCGCGCGAGATCCATGTACCCGATCCGGTACGCCACGATCGCCGCCGTACGGGAGATCTCGGCCTGCGCCGCGTACGCCCGTTCGCGGTCCCTGCCCGGCGCCGTGTAGAACTGCGTGAGCAGGGCCAGTTCGGAGATCAGGCCGGGGAGGTCCTCGGCGATCTCCGTGAACTGCGCCTTCACCCGCAGTGCGTGAAGGCGCTGCACCTCGCCCTCGACGACGTCGAGGGGGCGCGGTGGCGGGGCGTCGTCCGGCGGGAGGTCCCAGTCATCGAACGCGGTGCTGATCGGAGTGAGGAGAGCGTCCAGCTGATCCTTCTGAAGGTCTGGATGTAGGGCTGCCCCCGCAGGACCGAGACACCCACGGCAAGGGCGCGGGCCACGGAAGCGAGCACGGATTCACTGACGGCCCGCTCGCCGTTCTCGATACGGGAGACCAGGCTCGGCGAGAC
>NZ_JBSFUU010000257.1:0-1160 GCF_053591955.1 Streptomyces sp. NPDC002845
CTAGTGTCCTGCGCCAGTAGTTGATCGTTAGTTGGTGTGTGACTTCTACTGCTGGTGCGTCAGTTCCTCGTCGGGGCCCGAAGCTGGAGCCGTTGCTGCTGTCCGTGGAGGAGCGGGCGGTGTTGGAGCGGTGGACGCGTCGGGCGACATCGGCCCAGGCGCTGGCCTTGCGGGCGCGGATCGTGCTGGCGTGCGCGGGGCCGGAGGTGCCGCCGATTGTCGCGGTCGCCCGGGAGTTGCGGGTGGCCGCGGACACGGTCCGCAAGTGGCGGCGGCGCTTCCTCGCCGAGCGGCTGGACGGTCTGGCCGACGAGCCCAGGCCGGGCAGGCCGCCCACCATCAGCGTCGATCAGGTGGAAGCAGTGGTGGTCACCACGCTGGAACAGCTGCCGAAGAACGCCACCCACTGGTCGCGGAAATCGATGGCGCAGCACAGTGGTCTGTCGAAGTCGACCGTGGGCCGGATCTGGCGGCAGTTCCAGCTCAAGCCGCATCTGGCGGACACCTTCAAGCTGTCGACGGACCCGTTGTTCGTGGAGAAGGTCTACGACGTCGTGGGCCTGTACTTCAACCCGCCCGAGGGCGCGGTGGTGCTCTCGGTGGACGAGAAGTCGCAGATCCAGGCGCTGGACCGGTCGCAGCCGGTGCTGCCGATGATGCCGGGCATGCCCGAGCGGCGCACCCACGACTATGTACGCAACGGCCTGACCACCTTGTTCGCCGCGTTCGACGTCGCCACCGGCGAGGTCATCACGGCCCTGCACCGCCGGCACCGGGCCGCGGAGTTCAAGAAGTTCCTGATCCGGATCGACAAGGAGGTGCCCGCGCACCTGCAGGTCCACCTGATTGTGGACAACTACGGCACCCACAAAACTCCTGCGATCAAGGCCTGGCTGGCCAAACACCCGCGGTTCGAGCTGCACTTCACCCCGACCGGCTCCTCCTGGATCAACCAGGTCGAGCGGTGGTTCGGCTACCTGGCCCACCAGATGATCCGCCGCGGCGCACACAAGAACATCCAGGCCCTCGAATCCGACATCCGCGCCTGGGTCAAAGACTGGAACGAAGACCCCAAGCCGTTCATCTGGACCAAGACAGCCGAAGAGATCCTCGACTCCCTCGCCCGCTTCTGCCGACGGATCTCTGGCGCAGGACACTAG
>NZ_JBSFUU010000258.1:0-1118 GCF_053591955.1 Streptomyces sp. NPDC002845
GCGCTGGCCGAGGGGGGAGATACCGCCCCGTACGTAGCCCGTCGTACGCTCCGCGGCCCCCGGGTCCGCCATCGTCCCCCGCCCGCCGCCCGAGCCCAAGGCCGTACCGGGGCGCAACACCGCCTGGCGGAAGTGGCCCAGTGCTCGTGAACCTTTCGGCGTGCCGACCCGGCGGCGCTGAGCGGCCAGCCGCTGCGCAGAGGCGGAGGGGCACCAAGCCCGGCCCGCTCCGCCACGGCGAGCTCGCTAATCCGGGCTGAGGCCCTGGCGGCAGCCAGACACCTGCTCGTTGTTCTGGTCTTTGTCCAGTGCGCCGCCGAACGCTGTTGTGCATGGTCGTCCGCGCACCCCTCCTGACCTGTCGTGTGGACGTCCACGAACTACCCCATACGGCCGTACGGACAGTTGGAAAGCGTGTGGGGCTTCGAAAGGCTGTCACACGCAATGGTGAACAACAGCCTCGCCGCTGACCGAGACTTACGACGCTTCCAGAAGCTCGGAAGGAGAGTCCATGGCAGACAAGGGGCCGGCGATCCGCTCCCTGGCGCAGCTCGCTGACCATGTGCATTGGGTACGGGAATGGCCCGACAGGCCGACCTGGCGTGACCGGCTCCACCGATACCAGTACCCCGAGTCCTACCGCTTCGACCGTACTGCCGTTCCGCCGAGGCCCTGGGTCGACCGGCCCGCCGGGGACTATGAGCGGACAGGTTGGCGCATCCGTGCGGCCTACTTTGGGTCCGATCTGGCTTTTGAGGTCGAGTACATCGTTTGCGGTCTGTGCGAGATCGGCTGGGTGGAAGCGCCTCACTCCTATGAGGGCTACAAGCGCTACGGCCTCGCTTCAGCCGCCCTCGCGTCATTGCGCCGCGCCTACCCGAGGGTGCCATGGCACACGGGAGGCGGGCACTTCCGAGAGTCCGAACCCTTCTGGAACTCCGTCAGCGTGGACGTTCCAGGCAGCTATACCCGGCGGGAACGGTGTCATCACGTGGAACCATGGCGAGCGCGTTGAGCGTGACCACTGTCGGCGGTCTCTGAACCTGGACCCCTTTGGGGTCGGTGACTTTTGACCCCGTGTGTGCAGTTGTTCACCCGGTTGCCGCGCTCGGTGTGCG
>NZ_JBSFUU010000259.1:0-1117 GCF_053591955.1 Streptomyces sp. NPDC002845
CCTTGATGACGGTGACGGAGGTGGGGGTGGCGGGCAGGGTGCGGGACCATTTCACCTTCACCGCGCCGATCTTCGGCAGGTTCAGACGGCCACTGTCAGTGATCTTCCAGCGGGCGTTGGCGGTGAACCGGATCGACTGCCGCGTGTCCTTACGGGACTTGAACCGTGGTGCTCCCGCCTTCGGTCCCTTGCGCGTGCCCTTGAGGGAGGCGAAGAAGTTGCGGTACGCCGTCTCGGCGTCCCGCAGGGACTGCTGGAGCACCACTGCGCAGACCTCGCCGAGCCAGGACCGCTCGGCTGTCCGTTTCGCCTCGGTGATCAGCTTCCGGGACAGCTGACCGGCCGTCGGGAACGGTTGTTCGGCCTTTCGGGCGTCTTCACGGGCGCGGACCGCGTCGTTGAACACGACACGGGCGCACCCGAACGCCTTTGCCAACGCGGTCTGCTGACCGGTGTCCGGGTACAGGCGGAAGCTGTACCGAAGCTGCATGACCGTCACCCTACATACTTGGGTTATGGGTGAGATGCAGGAGATCAGAACTGGTCGTCACTGTGCTTTCGTGATGCATGTGCACTTGGTCTTCGTGACCAAGTTCCGGCACAAGGTGTTCACCGATACCCACTTGAGACGGATGGAGGAGATCATGCGGTCGGTGTGCACCGATTTCGAGTGCGACCTGGTGGAGTTCAACGGTGAGAACAACCACGTCCACCTGCTGGTGAACTTCCCGCCCAAGGTCGCCGTGACCAAGCTGGTCAACTCCCTCAAGGGCGTCTCCTCCCGAAGGCTCCGCCAAGAGTTCCCCGACCTGATGCGCCACTACTGGCGGGCCAACAAACTCTGGTCCGGGTCCTACTTCGCCGGAACCGTCGGCGGCGCCCCGCTCTCCGTGGTCAGGCAGTACATCGAACAGCAGAACCGCCGGTGTGAACACCGCCCGGCTCCGCCGGGAGAAGCCCTCGCGACGCTCCGCGCCGCAGGCGAAGAACCGCGGTGTCCGGCGCCGCCGGACCTGAGTCTGCGACGCTCCGCATCGCCACTGTCAGATTCGCTTCACCACCGGCCTGAAGGCCGATGCACTGCGAATGACCTCCGGTAGCACCCTCGCCGAGGACC
>NZ_JBSFUU010000260.1:0-1063 GCF_053591955.1 Streptomyces sp. NPDC002845
ACGGAGTAGTCGCAGGTGTCCAGGCGGATGTAGTGGTCCCGGCCGATCCGCACCGAGGTCTGCCACCAGCGCGGCGGTGCGGTCGGCGGCAGCGGCAGCATCGCGGCCCGGTCGGCCTCCCACCGCTCGGCCGGGCGGGCCTCAAGGGTGCGGTGCACCCGCCGGTTGGCGACCTCAAGCCATCCGGCCAGCTGCGTGTTGAAGTCGGCCGGGGAAGCGAACACCCTGCCGGGCAGGAACGACGTCTCCAGGTAGCCATTGGCCCGCTCGACCAGACCCTTCGCCTCCGGATCGCGGGGCCGGCACAGCACCACCTTGCAGGCCAGCAGCCCGGCCAGCGCGGCGAACTCCTGGCCCAGGACAGCCCGTCCCTCACGGCGCCGTCCGATGCCGGGCTCGTTGTCCCACACCAGCACCCGGGGCACCGCATTCCAGCCGGACAGCAGCTCCCAGTGCCCGCTCACCAGGTCGGCGGCCTGCCTCGACGGCAGCATCCGCGCGGTGATCACCCGCGAGTACCCGGACACGATCACCAGCACCGGCGGCCGGCCACTCTGCCCGAAGCCCAGCGGGATGTCCGCCGGCGGGAACCACAGATCGCACTGCGCCAGCTCGCCGGGCTGATACGCCGTCCGCGAGACCGGGTCCGCCGGGAGATAGACCGGCCGCAACGCCCGCACCCGCCGCTTGAGCACCGACAGCGACCGCTCCCAGCCGATCCGCTCGGCGATCACCGTCGCAGGCATCCGCGGGTACTGCGCCAGCAGCTCGCGGATCGCCGGTTCCACCGCGTCCACGATCGAGCCCTTCGGCGCCCGCCGGTACCTCGGCGGATCATCACTGGCCACAGCCCGCCGCACGGTATTCCGGGCGATCCCCAGATGCCGCGCGATCCCCTTGATCGACATTCCTTCCGCACGGTGGAGCCGCCGGATCTCAGCCCAGTCCTCCACACCGATCACCTCTTCCACCTGACTCCCATGGAGCCAGACTGATCACTCGATCACGGAAGGGGTCACTTTTCATCGACCGATAGGGGGTCACGGTTCACGGAACGGCGACA
>NZ_JBSFUU010000261.1:0-1055 GCF_053591955.1 Streptomyces sp. NPDC002845
AGAGGGCGTTTACGTAGGTTCATTCCGAAAGGCGGCTTTCAATGTTGCCCCGGTTTGCTTCACTTCAGGTTCTATGCGAACTTCGTGGACCGTTGCCGCCTCGAGCCCGCCGTCCGTTTCACTCGCTTCTGCTTCTGGGAGTCCGTCTGATTTGAGGATGTGGCAGAACCTCCTGATGACCAGCGGAACAGCATCTTCCGGCCCGTCCGTGGCAACGCTACGGCGTGAGCCAGCAGAAGCCATACCCCAGTGATCTGTCCGACGCCCGGTGGGCCTTGATCGAGCCGCCCCTGACGGCGTGGCGGAAAGCCCGGCTCGACCGCAGGCCCACCGGAAAGCCGGCCAAGGTCGACCTCCGTGACGTGTTCAACGCGATTCTCTACGTGAACCGGACCGGAATACCGTGGAAATACCTTCCGCACGACTTCCCGAGCCACGGCACCGTCTACTTCTACTACGCCGCCTGGCGTGACGAGGGAATCTTCGCTCAGCTCAATTACGACCTCACCGCTCTGGCCCGGGTGAAGGAGGGACGCAAGCCCGAACCGACCGCCTCCGTCATCGACACCCAGAGCGTCAAGACTTCCACCAACGTGCCCGTGACCAGCCAGGGAACGGACGCCGCGAAGAAGATCGTGGGCCGGAAGCGAGGCATCCTCACTGACACCATCGGCCTGATCCTCGCTGTGACCGTCGCCGCCGCGAGTCTCTCCGAGAACGCCCTGGGGATACGCCTCCTCGATCAGGCCAAGGCGACCTACCCGACCATTTCCAAGAGCTGGGTCGACACCGGCTTCAAAAAGGCCGTCGTCGAGCACGGCGCGGAGCTCGGAATCGACGTCGAAGTCGTCGACAAAAACCCCGGAACCCGCGGCTTTCACGTCCTGAAAAGGCGCTGGGTGGTTGAACGCAGCATCGGTTGGATCATGATGCACCGTCGACTCGCCCGCGACTACGAAACTCTCGCCGCCAGCTCCGAAGCCATGATCCAGGTCGCATCGATCGACAATCTCGCCAAGCGCATAACGGACGAGTCCACGCCAACCTGGCGAGGG
>NZ_JBSFUU010000262.1:0-1054 GCF_053591955.1 Streptomyces sp. NPDC002845
CCAAAAAATGAACAAAATCAGAAGCAGGTGCAAATCTTGAACGAATTATCAAAACGTAAAGTGGTCGAGCATAATTCTTTAATCACATCTATTGCCAAAATGGATAAAACCCCACTCAAAATGTTTGAATTAGCCGTATCGTGCATTGATACAGAAGAACCACCAAAAGATCATACGGTTTATTTGTCAAAAGCAGAACTGTTTGCCTTTTTTAAAGTGGACGACAGCAATAAACACACACGTTTTAAACAGGCAGTCGAGAATATGCAGAAACAAGCCTTTTTCAAAATTAAAGAAAAAAAAGAACATGGATTTGAATTTGAAAATATTGTGCCGATTCCCTATGTTAAGTGGACGGATTATCATGATGAGGTAACGATCCGATTTAGTCCTGAAATTATGCCGTATTTAATCAATTTAAAACAAAATTTCACGCAACACGCTTTGTCTGATCTTGCAGAACTCAATAGCAAGTATTCCATTATCTTGTATCGCTGGTTATCTATGAATTATAACCAGTACGAGCATTATAGTTACAAGGGCGGGCGCCGAGAAGAACAAGTGGAAGCCTACCGCAATCCTTCAATTTCAATCCGAGAATTACGAGAAATGACGGATATAGTCAATGAATATAAACTTTTTGCAGATTTAGAAAAATGGATATTAAAAAAACCTTTGGAAGAAATCAATGATCATACTTCTTTTACCGTGACGTATGACAAAGTCAAAAAGGGGCGCTCGATTGATTCTATCGTCTTTCATATTACGAAAAAACGTCGAGCAGACGATAACAGCTACAAGTTGGAAGATAAAGTCTACCAAGAAGATAAAGCACGTAAAGCAGAAACCGAAGACATGCTGACGGTACAAGCCCTAAAAAGTCCGTATACCAAGCTGCTTATGGAACATTTCTTATTGTCTTATCTAGACTTGACGGATACTAAAATTCTTTCAGGCTTGCAAGCACACGTGTACCCTCTCTATGACGAACTGAAAGACTTACGAGGTTTGAATGGGGTCAAAGACCACTTGTCTTATGTGAGAGCCATGCGAG
>NZ_JBSFUU010000263.1:0-1034 GCF_053591955.1 Streptomyces sp. NPDC002845
CCCGCACCTCATCGACGGCTGCCTCACCGAGACCGGCCTGACCATGGGTCCGACCCCAACGTGACCTTGCTACCTCACGCATTAAAGATCAGTACAAGCTCGCGCCGGTCGACTCGATCATCGCCAACAATGTGGTCACAGGAAACCAGGGCAAGCTGTTCAACGAGCTCATGGCGCCAGTGGACATGACCTACGCCGGCAACATCGCGTGGCCGACCGGATCGGCGACCGTCGGCGTCACCGCACCCTCCGACGCCGTCAGGACGATCGATCCGCTACTGGCCCCCGACGGACCGGTGCACCGGATCGGTGCGGGAAGCCCGGCGATCGACACCGGCACCGACGGCTACGCGTTCGTGACCGACGACATGGACGGCCAGGCCCGCATCGGCGTCGTCGATGTCGGCGCTGACGAGCGGTCGTCGTCCGCTGTCACGCGAGCCCCGCTCAGCGCGACCGACGTCGGCCCAAGCGCTGCGTAGGATGCGCAAAACGATCGGTGGCGGCTGAGCCGCCACCGATCGTGCCCGTCGCGCTGGGTAATCGGGCCAGAGCGGTCGTCCTCGTCGTAGGTGACGCCCCTGACGTGGTGCATGGCTTCAACTCTCCAGTGGTCGCGGGCGATCCGACGCAGATCGGTGAGGCTCGCGGTGGCCGTGGGAGCACTGGTGATGCCGAGTTCGGCATAGCAGTGGAGCTTTCCGTCGCCCCGGCCGGTGGTGGTGCGCTCGATGAGCACGGCCCGCACCGCGTGAGGGAAGTCGGCCTGTTCGGGCACGGGCAGGTCCTTGAGGGTCCGTGTCTCGGTGCGGCCCCGGTTGCGTTCGGTCCTCTCGTGGGCGAGTGGAGTGTTCTCCCAGTCCAGGCTGCCCAGGGCGGCGAAGAGTGAGGGGCCTCGCGCTTCTCGGACAAGGATGTGACCGATCAATTCATGCGGCGAGTCGCAACTCTTCGAATTCAGCGTGGACTTCGCGTGGGGGGCGGTAACCCACTGCCGAGTGAAGGTGTTTGAGGTTGTACCAGATTTCGATGTA
>NZ_JBSFUU010000264.1:0-1029 GCF_053591955.1 Streptomyces sp. NPDC002845
GGCGGCGACCACATCCTCACCGGCACCGACCACCTGCTCTTCCTGCTGATCCTGCTCCTGCCCGCGCCGCTCGCGGCCACCGGCCGCCGCTGGGACGGCCTGGTCGGCGCCCGGTCCGCGCTTCTGCGGATCGGCCGCATCACGCTCGCCTTCACCGCCGGCCACTCCGTCGCACTGGCCGTCACCGCGCTCGGCCGCCTGGACATCCCCGACTGGCCGGTCGAGGCGTTCATCGCCGGCAGCATCCTCGTCGGCGCGATCCACGCCATCCGCCCCCTCTTCCCGGGCAAGGAGGCACTCGTGGCCGGGGTCTTCGGGCTCGGCCACGGCATGGCGTTCTCCTTCGTACTCGCGGAGATGCACCTGTCCACCGGACAGCTCGTGACCAGCCTCCTCGGCTTCAACCTCGGCATCGAGCTGGTCCAGCTCCTGCTGGTCTGCCTCACCCTGCCCTCGCTGCTGGTCCTCGCCCGCCTGCGCATCCAGCCCACGCTACGACTGGCCGGCGCCCTGCTCACCGCCACGGCGGCCGTCGGCTGGCTGGCCGACCGCCTCGGCCTGCCCAACCCCCTCGCCCGGGCGGCCGACAGCGCCGGATCCCACACCACTGCCATGCTGGCCGCCCTCACGGTGACCGCACTCGCCGCCACCGCCTGGACCCTGGCCACCCGTCGGCACGCACGGCCCGGGCCGACCGAGCCCCCTGCGGCGACATGTCCCGAGTGTGAAAGGCGACACGCGGCGACGACGTGTGAGCCGTACGATCGGGACCAGTCGACGGACACCGCCAACTCAGCGGCGACATAGAGCGGTTGAGAGCCGCAAGCGGTGATCACGGGGTGGCGCCAGAGACCGGAGGGTGCCATTCGGAGCAGCGAGTCGACCCTATGACGGGCCGGGGCTCGTCGACGCCTCGGGCTGTTCAGGCTCGGCGCGAGCCGGGTCCTGGTGATCGCGGCCGACGCCGAGCGGCCCTGGCCGAGGACATCTGCGAGGACGTCCCCGTCGTGGCCGTCTCCGGCGGTGTCC
>NZ_JBSFUU010000265.1:0-1017 GCF_053591955.1 Streptomyces sp. NPDC002845
CGGAGTTGGTACTTCTCCGAGTCCAGGTACTCTTCGCTCCCCGTCCGCAGCGGGGTGTTCTCGCACAGCTCGTAGCCGGAGTACACCCCCCACGTCGGCGACAGGGTCGCCGCCAGCACCGCCCGCACCTGGAACGCCGGCCGCCCGCCGCGCTGCAGGTACTCGTGCAGGATGTCGGGGGTGTTCACGAAGAAGTTCGGCCGCATGTACGCGGCCGCCTCTCCCGACAGCTCGGTCAGGTACTCCGTCAGCTCCTGCTTGGAGGTACGCCAGGTGAAGTAGGTGTACGACTGCTGGAAGCCGATCGCGGCCAGGGTGTGCATCATCGCCGGCCGGGTGAACGCCTCCGCCAGGAAGATCACGTCCGGGTCGGTGCGGTTGATGTCCGCGATCACCCGCTCCCAGAACACGACCGGCTTGGTGTGCGGGTTGTCCACGCGGAAGATCCGCACCCCGTGGCCGATCCAGAACCTGAGCACCCGCAGCGTCTCCGCGACCAGGCCGGGCATGTCGGCGTCGAAGGCGAGGGGGTAGATGTCCTGGTACTTCTTCGGCGGGTTCTCCGCGTAGGCGATGGTGCCGTCGGGGTGGTGGTGGAACCACTCCGGATGTTTCTGTACCCAGGGGTGGTCCGGGGAGCACTGCAGGGCGAAGTCGAGGGCGATCTCCAGGCCCAGCCCGCGCGCCCGGGCGACGAAGGCGTTGAAGTCGTCGAGCGTGCCCAGCGCGGGGTGGATCGCGTCGTGGCCGCCCTCGGGGGAGCCGATCGCCCAGGGCACCCCGACGTCGTCCGGGCCGGGGGAGAGGCTGTTGTTGCGGCCCTTGCGGAAGGTGGTGCCGATGGGGTGGACAGGCGGCAGGTAGACCACGTCGAAGCCCATCGCGGCGATCGCGGGCAGCCGGCGCGCGGCGGTACGGAACGTGCCGTGCGGGCGCTCGGGGGTGCCCTCGGAACGCGGGAAGAACTCGTACCAGGAGCCGTACAACGCCCGCTCCCGCTCCACCAGCAGCGGCAAC